>NZKX01000110.1 GCA_002694025.1 Fidelibacterota bacterium
ACATCAAATGCTTCTACTTGAGCCCCCAGCCTTTTTGCAGTTGCAATAGCCTGAAGACCAGCAACACCTGCGCCTAAGATAAGGACCTTTGAAGGACGTATTGTCCCTGCAGCAGTCATGAGTAAAGGCATGTAAACACCTAAACGACTTGCAGCAATTAAAACGGCTTTATAACCAGCTATATTTGCCTGAGAGGAAAGGGCGTCCATTTTTTGGGCTAGTGTTGTTCTTGGTATTAAATGCATCGAGAAAGCAGTGATGCTTTTCTTGGAAAGGAGGTTCACGGTATCTAACTCCCTAGTTGTTTGACAAAATGAAATAAAAATTGACTTATCTTTTAAAAATTTTATTTCTTCACTTAAGGGAGGAAGTACCTTAAGTGTAATATCAGCACTTTTGAGTAACTCTTCATGCGAGTCTACTATGATTGCACCAGAATTTTGATAATTTTCATCGGAAATAAATGATTTCAGGCCAGCACCCGACTCAATATATACTTTTAAACCTGACTTTGTAAGCTGTTTAACTGATCCTGGAGTCGCTGCTACTCTAGATTCTAAAATATCTAATTCTTTGGGTATAGCTACATACATAAACGTTTTGCATAAAAGGAATTAAAATTAAGAGAGCGAAATTAATACACTAAATGATCAAGTTCACACTTAATTAGTGTTTTTATTTATTTAATTTAGTGTATGAAAAAAATTAGTTTATGATTAAAAATATTACAGTTCTAACACTATTAATTTTTAATATTTCTCTTTCAAGCACATATTTCGTTCCTGGTGATTTTGGATCTATCCAAGAAGCGATTGATGAAAGTGTAAATGGTGATTCAATTTTTGTTGATCCAGGAATTTATTTTGAAAATATTAACTTTAATGGTAAGTCAATCATTTTATCATCTAGATATATTTTGGATAGCGATTCTTTGCTCATAGGAACTACTATTATTGATGCAGGCAGCGATGGAAGTGTAGTATCCTTTAACAGTGAAGAAAATTCTAGTTCTATCCTGCAGGGTTTTACACTTCAAAATGGTAATGGTAATAACGAAGATCCCGATGGGAACGGATCCTTTTATACTTATGGGGGGGGTGTTTATTGCGAGAACGCAGACCCTTTAATAAAAGATTGTATCATCCAAAATAATACAGCAAATGAAGGAGGAGGAGCTGGGATTTTTTGTTATGAATCCTCTCCAACATTTATTGGTTGTACTATTAAGCAAAATGAAACAGATGACGTTGGTGGAGGGCTCTATGCTAGAGATGGTTCTTCACCAAGTTTTTTTAATTGTACCTTTTTTGATAACCTTGCCGAATTTGGCGGTGGCTGTTATTTAAAAAGCACATCAACACC
This sequence comes from Fidelibacterota bacterium, assembly GCA_002694025.1. Next base: position 1,363 of record NZKX01000110.1, read on the forward strand.
TTATATGGAAAATGTTTTATTTATTCAAAACACTGCAAATAATTCCGGTGGGGGTATGGGGCTTAAAGATAATGCAGATATTGAAGGAATAAATCTTCACATTTCACAAAATATAGCAGAAGGTCTTGGGGGAGGTATTTACATAAATAATGCAGATCCAGTATTATCCTTTGCTTTGATTTCGGATAATACTGCAAGCTCAGGCGGTGGTATCTACATAAGAAATAACTCGGAAATTGATCTTACCAATCTTACCATGGCTAACAATAATGCTGGACTTTATGGAAGCGGAATTTATATGAGGGATAACTCGATTGTAAATTTATTGAATTCAATACTTTGGAATAATAGCTCAAGCCAAATCTATTTTAGATCAGAAGGACAAGAGGTGGAGCTTAATGTAAGCTATTCCATTGTTGAACAAAATCAAGATGGAATAGAGACCAATAACAATGGCGATTTAAACTGGCTTGAAGGAAATTTAGATTCTGAGCCATATTTTTGTGCTAGTTCAGCAGGTAATTATTATGTTAGAGAAAACTCTCCTGTGCTTAATGGAGGTTTAGATGGAAGTTTAGTAGGTTGCCTGTATGCAGGTTGCGGGCCAGTAAATCTTGGACCCGTTTGGTATGTAGATTCCAATGGAGATAACACAAGTGACGGTAGTCTAGAAACACCTTTTGAAACTATTGCTTGGGCGGTTAGTGCGGCATCTAACGGTGATACTATTCGTCTTAATCCTGGGGTCTACACAGGATTAATAGAATTTGAGGGTAAGAACTTAGTACTTGAATCAAGGGCTTTTGAATTAATTGATTCAACGATCATAGCTGAAACATTTTTCGGTCCTGGTCCTGTTGGAGGTAGTTGTCTATCGCTTGAGGGTTTAGATGACGAAAATATTACCATAAGAGGAATTTCATTTAGAGGAGGATCAGATCCAGTTGGTGGAGGTATCGTTATTTCTAACTGTTCTCCGACCTTCGAAAACATTATCATTGAAGAAAATACTGCAGAGATTGGAGGTGGGATTTATTTATCGAATTCAAACTCAGCATTTAATAATATTACCGTAAGAAATAATGGAGGGAACTTAGGCGGAGGAATTTACATTACAGGTGGTGCCCCCACTTTTACAAATGTTTTTATCGTAGACAACATTGCTTATTGGGGGGGAGGTATTTACTCTGAAAACTCCAATGTTGAGATTGATAGTAGTATTATTCGCGGGAATGAAGCATTTATAGAAGGGGCCGGTTATTATCAAAATGGTGGAGCCGGATACATTAATCTTACTTCTTTTGAAAATAATAATGGCTTTGATTACGGAGGAGGCATTGTCTCATATCAAGCTACTATCGATTTAAGCTATACTACTTTTGCTCAAAACACTGCTGGTATCGGCTCAGCAATGTCCTTACATAGTTCGGTAATTACCATTAATAATTCAATAATATGGGGTAATTATGGTCCTCTATTTCATGCTCCAATAACGAGCGGTTTAACTTCATTAGAAATTGGATTTTCAAATATTGAAGGTGGGGAAATTTTTCTTTCCAGTTTAGAAAATATAGTATTCAATTCCTCTGGGGGAATTATAAATGTTGATCCGGAGTTTTGTGATCCTAATAATAACCAATTTTCATTACAGGAAGACTCATTTTGTATGACAGCTTCTGATGAGCTCTCACCTATAGGTGCTTTTGATATACCTTGCGAGAATTTAGCTAATGATGAGATTCTAGCTAACGATTATGATCTTTTAAGTAGCTATCCAAATCCTTTCAATTACCAAGCAATTATATCCTATTCACTATTAGAAGAGGGAACGTATTCCATATCGATATATAATTTAAAGGGCCAATTGGTTAAAAATATTTTATCTGAATCTAAAGGCGAAGGTTTTTATAAAGTCGCTTGGGATGGTACAAATAATTTTGGTCAAAAAGTTGTAAGTGGAGTTTACTTTTGTAGGCTGGAAACTATATACGGAGCATATGACACAAAAATGATATTACTAAAGTAGTGATTCCAAGCACATGTTTGTTATGTAGCCTTTTTTTTTGTTTAGCTTTCGCGTATATTAAGTATTATGATAGTCTCAGAGAAACACACGCCCTTTAGCAAATTTTTCTTTTTTTTAATTCTCTTTCTTCATTCATTAAATGTCTTACGCAGTCAAGGGCAAACGGATTTTTTAGGGCAATGGACTGGCCAGGAGGATCTTGAATCTGAGGCAATCAACTACCAGAACAGAAACATATCTATTGAAATTATTGAAGGCGGAGTCAGAGAAGGATTTTATCTTTTTGAGTCATCTTGTAATTTTTTATATAATGATAACCTTGACTGGGCATTCCATTATTTTAAGTTTGACAAGGACAATAATATTATGACTTTCCTTAGAAGATTTATAACACCAGTAGGTATTTTAGGTTATGAGGAACTTAGCTACAATTTATTGGATTGGTCAGATAATTATTTTGTTGCTCAATATAATTCTCAAAATCGAGAGACTTATCATCAAATTCGGATGAATGGTAGTTTTTTAGAATTGTTTGAACTCAATCCGCTTGAAATTAATTTAGGGCAAAATTTTCCAAATCCTTTTAATCCTAGCACTTCAATAAAGGTTTATGTAGATAAATTAGCTTATGGAGAGATAAAAATCTTTGATCTCAAAGGTAATGTAATTAATTCATTACATAATGATTTTTTATATCCTGGAGACAATATTGTGAAATGGAGTGGTCTTAATAGCCAAGGTCAATTAATTGCTTCTGGTACTTATTTTTACAACCTCTATATTGATGGATACCTAAAAGGATCTCAAAGAATGATTTTTATTAAATAACTATTCTACATACTGCCTAAAAGTATCTTAATTTTAGAATATGATATATTTAAGATGCTTTGCCTTTTTATTACTATTTCAAAATTATGTTTTTTCTACATGGTTAAGTGATATCCCGATTATACTATCCCAACCAAATGGACAAATAATAGAATGTTTTGTTACTGGGGATCAGTATTCTAGGCGTATTCATGATAATGAGGGTTTTACGATCATAATGAAAGAGAGTGATGGATTCTACTACTATGCTGATGAGGATGGGTTAGGAGGGTTGATCGCAACTAATATCTTAGCGGGAACTCCTGATCCTTCGAGCTATGGCTTAGAGCCTGGATATGCAGTTAGTTCCGAAGTCTATGAAAGACAAAAGGAATTTTACAACCTAAATCTTGATCAAAGTCTAAACAATAGAGATGCGCCTTCTACAGGTACAGTTAACCAGGTAAATGTGTTTATACGTTTTGCTGATGACCCAGAATTTTCCCAGCCAAGATCTTATTATGACGCAGTTTTCCAGACTGATAATGACGAGCCTTCGCTGAAACACTATTTTTGGGAGGTTTCATACAATTCTCTTCTTGTAAACACTTATCATTATCCGGGAACCTTTGGAGTTAATAATACAGCGTATGTTGATGAGTTTAACAGAAGTTATTATCAACCATATTCTGGAGCAAATCCTGATGGATATCAAGATTCTAATCAAAGAACCCAGCGAGAACATACCCTTCTTGCAAACGCAGTAAATGCGATTTCTCCAAGTGTGCCTTCACTATTAGATATAGATGCAAATGGAGACGGTTTAGTCGATGCAGTTTCATTTGTGATTTATGGAGGAACGGGGGATTGGGCTGATTTGCTGTGGCCTCATAGGTGGGCTCTTTATAGCCAAGATGTTTACATTAATGGTGCGAGGGTTTATGACTATTTGTTCATGTTAGGAGGATCTTCTTATTTTAATGTTGGAGTTTTAGCTCATGAGTTTGGTCATGTGCTTGGCGCACCCGATTATTATCATTACGATGGCGGTGGAGCTCCAACTCCTGTAGGTGGTTGGGATGTTATGGCCTCAAATGGAAATCCACCTCAATATCCTAGTGCATTCACGAAATGGAAATACTTTGACTGGATTCAACCTATTGAGATAACTCAGGGAGGAACCTACACCATTAATCCTTTATCGTTACAAGATTCTGTAGCTTACACTATAGAGTCACCCTATTCAGAGACAGAATATTTTATTTTAGAATACAGAAAACAAGAGGGCTTGTATGATTCCAACGCTCAAGGATCGAGATCAGGATTATTAGCTTATCGAGTTAATCCAAGCGCTGGGGATGGTAATGCTCAAGGACCTCCTGATGAACTATACATCTACAGACCTGGCGGAAATCTAACAGACAGTGGTAATCTTAATAATGCTCCTTACAATCTTGCTTATGATCAAACGGTACTTAATGATAATACTGATCCATCATCCTTCCTTTATAATGGAGGCTCAGGGGGTATAGGAGGTCTTAACCTTTACGGAGTGACAGAGGCCTCTGAAACGATTTCTTTTACCGTTTCGTTTGGTATTCCTGAGATGCAAATTTATCCAAATATTTTAACTTATGATTTACAAGTAGGAGATTTTGATTCTCAGTCCTTTAATGTTGCTAATACAGGAGAGGAAGGAACTGTTCTTAACTATAGTGCAATTGTTTTAAGCTCTGAATCATACATTAACCCTCAAGGTGGTCCTGATGGAGGTGGCTATTTTTGGACTACTTCTGATAATGAACCAAGTGTGGCTTATGAA
>NZKX01000029.1 GCA_002694025.1 Fidelibacterota bacterium
GATCGGAATAAATATCGGCATCGAGCAGGATGGAAAAAACAGATTATACGAGCGTCCTGTCTTGGTTGTCCGTAAATTTAACAACCGTCATTTTCTGGGTGTTCCCTTAACAACCCAGTTAAAGGAATTTCCTTTCCGCCCGTCTGTTTTCTATCGTAATTCCGGCGATCTTAAAGAAGGTCAGGCATTGATTAGTCAAATGCGCTCTTATGATGCTATGCGTTTGACGCGTCATATCGCCAAACTTGGTAAAGACCAATTCAATGGCGTTATGGCAGAGATTCGTGATATGTTGGGGGATGCTCAATAAAAAAAGCCCCTTGCGGAGCTTCTTTTTTCAGTCACTTCCGAAGAAGTGACAATGTGCCATCAAGGGCAAGTTATACTTATATTATGGGGTATTGTCTTTTAAAAGTCAATGGAAATTCCCAACATATACGGATTTCTGCGGTCTTCCACGGACAATAATGGACTGTTTTTAGCCCTTTTGGGCGTGTCCTGCCCTATTCGGGCAGGTCAGGCTCTATTCGCTAATTATCCTGCCGGCAGGATAATAACCTCACGGAACCCGTCCTAAATTCCGGTTTCCGCCGTCAGGCGGTCACGATCCCTCACGCGATAGGCTATTTGGAGCCGCCTTATCAGGGCGGCACTTTGTTGGGTCTAATCCCATAAAGGTACGTAACGCGACATAGGATTTTATATTTCCGGTCTAATTTTCTGAATTTCCTCTGGTGGAAAATGCCGGTAGAACGTTGTTCTTCCGATACTGAGTGTTTTGATAATATCGGATATGAATGGGTAGTTTTCCGTGTCTTTGAGCATCGCTTTTGCTGAGCGGAGCTTATCATCAGTCATGATGGCTGGTCTGCCGCCGATACGTCCGTTTTTTCGTGCTGATTTTAAACCAGCTTTCGTGTTTTCAACGATGATTTCCCTTTGAAACTGATCAAAGGCAGCATTCATATGGAAGAACAACCTCCCCTCCGGCGTTGATGTGTCGATATTCTGTGTGATGACTTTGAGACTGATTTCCCGCTCTTCCAAATCTTTGACGGTGCTGATGACTTGCGTCAAAGACCGCGCAAGACGTGATAATTTCCAGACCACGAGAGTATCACCGGCTCGCATATAAGTGAGAGCCTCACGCAGTTGCTTCCGTTCCTTATTTGCACCAGATATTTTCTCGGTAAATATCTTTTCGCACCCTGCTTCATTAAGGGCTTCAATCTGGTGCTGGGGATTTTGATCAAGTGTCGAGACGCGAGCATAACCGATAAGCATATTTTTTGTTCCTAAAACGATTTTTTATGATATTAACAGAACAAATATAGCGGAACAATGTTTTGGAACATATTTAAGGCAGCTTTTGGATAAAATCTTTTGCCCGGCGTTATGTGTTCTAAAAACCATCGTTTTCAGAACAGTGTGAATTGGATTTTGCCATGCCCAGAATGAATATTTTGAACAAAAGCGAACAGGCGATGTTTGAAGATCCTCCTATCTTCAATAGCGCAGAGCGTAAACGCTTTTTTACCTTTCCAAATGCCATACACCAAAAAGCCGCCACATTGCGCAAACCATCAACACAAATCGGGTTTTTGTTGTCTTGTGGATATTTCAAAGCCAGCAAGAAATTCTTCAAACCCGAGTATTTCCATCACAATGATATTGCGTATGTGGCTCATAAGTTGGGCATGGAGGCCATTCAGTTTACATCTGATGATTACGAACCACGCACTCGTCAACGACATGAACAAACAATATTGAATTTCTACGGTTATAAACGGTTTGATAACGATGCATTAATAAGTATTGAGAATGAAGTCGCATCTATGATGCGCTCTCAGCTTAAACCAAAACTGATTTTCTGGCGGTGCATCGATCTCTTAATCCGTGAACGTGTTCAAACTCCAGCCTATTTTCAACTCTCGGAACTGATCCTAACAGCCGTTAATCAAAGGAAAAAAGAGCTTTCGAATGTTATTCGCCAGCAATTACAACCCGAGACAAAATCATTGCTGGATGGGCTGTTTGCACAAAAAACGGATAATCCATATGCCAGATATAAACTGACCTTGCTTAAAAAACTCTCGCAATCCGCAAAGCCCACACAAATCAAGGAACGATGCTCGGATTTACAGTATCTGGCAGAATTACACGAAGATTTACAACCGCTTCTTCCTATTTTGGATTTAGGATATGAGGGCATTCAGTATTTTGCAAATTCTGTCATCAAGTCCGATATTTTCCAGCTCAATCAACGCCGTGAAGAAGACCGCTATATTCATGTGGTGGCTTTTATCACGCACCAATATTATCGCCTTCAAGATAATCTGGTTGATACGCTCTTATCAGCCGTCAAATCTTTTGAAAACGGTGCAAAGCGTGATTATAAAGACTGGTGCTTTGAGCAGCGTAAAACACAAAATCAATCCCTCAAAACACTGGCGTCCTCTATTGATACAAAGGTGTTTGGGTTTGTGCACCAAATCAGAGACATCATAGGCAATGATGATAGCGATGCCGACAAACTTGCTCTGATAAAGGACTTACTGGAAGCTAACCAACCGGATTTCTTGGACGCTGAGCGTGAATGGTCTGATTTTAAGAGCGGACTAAGCACCGGCGCTCATGATCCACATTATTTTGATATATTGGAAGAACGTTCCCTTCGCTTACAAAACCGCGCCACTCCAATCCTGAAAGTGTTGGACTTACACTATGAGACCGGAGCGCAGCCTATCGCCGAAGCAATGGATTATTTCAGAAAAAACAATGGCGCAATACGGCATAATGCACCTGTTGATTTTCTGGAAGATGCTGAGCAAAGGGCTGTTTTTTACAACGACACATTCAGGCCATCTTTATATAAAGCTTTGTTATACGCGCATGTGGCAGCAGCCATAAAATCCGGCCAGATTAATTTAGAATATTCTTATAAATACAGGTCTTTGGATGAATATTTGATTGAGCGTGATCAATGGCAAACAGAAAAGCAAGAGCTTCTGCGCCGTGCAGGATTGAAAGACTTCGAAGAATGCAGACCGGTACTAAATCAGCTTGAGAAGGCTCTTACCCAGCAATACAAAATTACAAACGATCACATTCAAAACGGGAAAAATCCGTACTTTAAAATCGGTACCGGCCATAATTTTACGATTTCTACGCCCAAACAAGAAGATGAGACCACAGATCTTCTTAAATCCTATTTTCCGGATCGGCATTTTGTCCCGCTCCCTGAAATCCTATCAACCGTCAATGCGCATACGGGCTTTTTACAGGAATTTCAACACTGGCAACAACGCTACGTCAAAGGCCGCACAGATGATCGCGTTTTATATGCCGGTATTGTTGGTCTGGGCTGCGCCATTGGTATTCCCAAAATGTCACGCATATCAAAACTGATCAATGAGAATGCCTTACAACACGCCGTAAACTGGTATTTTTCTCTCGATAATATCAGGGCCGCTAATGATTGTGTTGTCCGGTTTATGGACCGGATGGAACTGCCCAATATTTACCGCAAAAACCCCGATACACTGCATACTGCCAGTGACGGCCAGAAATTCGAGGTCAAGTCTGATAGCTTGAATGCCAATTATTCCTTTAAATATTTTGGCAAAGGACAAGGCATAACGGCCAACACTTTCATTGATGAGCGCAATCTGCTCTGGCATTCCCTTGTTTTTAGCGCATCAGAGCGCGAAAGCGCTTATGTGATTGACGGGCTCATGCATAATGATGTCATCAAAAGTGATATCCATTCTACCGATACGCACGGCTACAGCGAGGCCATTTTTGCAGCCACACATTTGCTCGGCGTTTCTTACGCGCCGCGCATTAAAAACCTGAAGAAACAGACGCTTTACAATTTCAAATCAGGAAAACACGATCATGTTGATTGTACTGTAAAGCCTACAAAATATATCAATGGAGCCATCATTGAAGAATGCTGGGATGATATTTTAAGGCTCATCACAACCATAAAACTAAAGCAAACCAGTGCTTCTGATATATTCCGGCGTTTGAATTCTTATTCTAAACAGCACAAATTATATCAGGCGCTCAAATCCTTTGGCCAGATCATAAAATCAGATTTTATCCTGCGCTATATTGATGATGTAGACTTACGCCAGGCCATAGAAAAGCAGCTCAACAAGGTCGAGTTGGCCAATAGATTCAGACGGGCTATCGCTGTTGGAAACCCGCGAGAATTTACCCAAGGCGATAAGGAGGAACAGGAAATAGCCGAGACCAGCAGCAGGCTCATTGAAAACACCATCATATGCTGGAATTATCTGTATCTCTCACAAAAACTGGAAACCATGGACAGCCAAGAGCAAAAGGATAGACTGCTCTCAGCGATTTCTTCGCATTCGCCCATGTCATGGGCACATACCAATCTGCTCGGTGAGTATGATTTCTCGGATGAAAAACTCAAAGATACCGCCGGAATCCGACTCCCAAAATTTGCTGCGTAATTGACGATAAAATTGGGAATATAAAAAAAGGCCGTAACACACGGCTCAGAACAATAATGATACAATCCTATGTCGCGTTACGTACCTTTATGGGATTCGACCCAAAACATAAGTTCCAATTATTTCTGATGCCATCAACGGGGAGAAGACGCGCTGTCCGATGCAAAGTCATTACAGGGTTTGAAAGAGGATATCCGGCAGCTTGCTGGCCATTGTGATGCCTATAAAGGCGGGGACACAAAGCGGGCCTTACTTCAGTTGACGACAACGGCAGGACTGTTTTTTGCGGCC
>NZKX01000047.1 GCA_002694025.1 Fidelibacterota bacterium
AGATGCAAGCGCTGGTTTATCTACTGGAATATTAGTTAATATAAACAGCCAAAATAGTTACTCGCGATCAAAGGTAATAGAGCTTATCATTGGAGAGCCTCAGATAGTATTTTTTGACAACTTTGAAAACGGAGCCGATAATTGGATATTAAATGGTAGTTGGGGTCTAACTGAAGATGCCCTAGATGGAGATTATGCTTTGACTGATAGTCCAACCGGAGATTATCTACCTAATCAGCAAACTGTTGCTGAAGTTAACTTTTCAATCAATGGGAATTTTCTTGCAAATCCTAAAATAACTTATAACGCTAAATGGGATATTCACTCTAATAGAGATTTTGTTAGGATTCAAGCTTTTGTTGATAATGTGGGATGGGTGAGCTTGCAAGGAGATCATACGATTGCTGGTTCTGGCCAATCTGCTCAGCCTGATGGAGAGCATGGATACGATGGTTTCCAAGCAAATTGGGTCAATGAAACTATTCATTTAAATCAATTGGAAAATCTTGATATTTCAAGCTTCAGGTTTATTCAAACCTCTAACAACTATATTGAAGGAGACGGATTTGTTGTTGATAATTTTAAAATATCTGGATATCCGATAGGCTTGTATGGAGATTTTAATTCAGATGCAGAGGTAAATATTTTTGATATTTTAGGTCTAGCCGATTTACTACTTTTTGGCAGCGAGCCAAACCAAGGACAATTATTTTTTTGCGACTTTGATAACAATGGAATGTTAGACGTCATGGATCTTTTGAGGCTGTCTAATTTTATTTTGGGTTTTTAAATGAAAAGTTTATTTTTTTTTTCTTTATTAATCTCGCATGTGCTGTCACAAAAGATTGACCACAAAACATTAGAATCAGCCAAAAGAGGTGAAAATTATAAAATATGGATTTATTTTAAGGATAAAGAAGGATCAGAATTATTAAATGCTCCTCCTGAAACAGAACAAAGAAGACAAAAGCATGCTACGATAATTGACAATACTTGGTATGATTTAAAGGTATCTCCAGATTATATTAGTGTTATAAAATCAATAGGATTAAAGGTGGAGAATGAAAGTCGCTGGCTTAATGCTATTTCAGTTACTTGTACCCATAAAGATATTGAAACTATTTCCTTGCTTCCTTTTGTAAAAAAAATCACAGCAGTAAAAGGGTATAAAAAAAAATATTTTAATAAAATAAATGTAAATCAATCTATCGATAGAGAGCTTGATTACGGAGATGCTAATGTTCAAGTAGAACAAATAAATGCTCATCTTTTGCATAATCAAGGATTGACAGGGCAAGGTGTAAGAGTTTTATTGCTTGATACTGGATACGATTTATCGCACGATGCCTTAATTCATGTAAATGTCGTACTTCAGAGAGATTTTATCAATAACGATAATCAGACTGCTAATGAAAACAACTTCGAGGAGAACATTAATCAAGATGATCATGGGACAAAAATCCTATCAATAATTGCAGCAAACTCACCAGGTAATTTAATTGGTCCTGCCTTTGATGCGGATTTTTTACTAGCTAAAACTGAAGATGTTTCGCAAGAATGGCAGCAAGAGGAAGATGATTACGTAGCAGGCTTAGAGTGGGGGGAATTTAATGGAGCTAATATTGCTTCAAGTTCACTTGGATACGCTGATTGGTACACCGAATCAGACTTCGATGGCAATACTGCAATTACTACAATTGCAGTTGATATAGCCGTAAGTTTAGGAGTAGTTTGCGTAACTGCAGTGGGGAATGGTTATGCAATAGCACCTGCTGATGCTGATTCAGTAATTTCAGTTGGAGCTGTTAACAGTGCAGGAGAAATAGCATCCTTTAGCACCCGTGGGCCTACATTTGATGGAAGAATTAAACCTGAAGTTTGCGCCCAAGGAGTAAATGTGTGGGCTGTAAGCGGTAGCAATAATTCGGGTTTTATCAATATTTACAATGGCACTTCTGCATCTACACCTTTAATAGCTGGTGCTATTGCTCTAATTCTACAAGCAATGCCTACTTTGTCACCTATGGAAGTTAGAGAGGCTATTTTAATGACAGCTTCAATGGCTGAGTATCCTAATAATACATACGGATGGGGAATAATGGACGCAGATGCAGCGCTGAATTATTGGTCGACTTCAAGCTTAAAGAATTCAAAACTTTTTCCAACCAAGCAGAATATTTTGAAAACACATCCTAACCCTTTTAACCCATCAATTAAAATTGAAATTATTAGCATTGGGGAAGTAGTTACTAATGTTTCTATTATATCACTTAATGGTCATCTTATTGAAAATATTTTTCAAGGAAAGATTATTAATTCAAAAAAAACAATTCTCTGGAACCCCAAAAATTTATCTAGCGGAATATACTTGGTTAGATCTTTGAATGACAAAGAACAACCAATATATAAGAAAATCACTTATTTAAAATAAATTTTTAGTGTAAATATCCTTGTGTCGGTTTGAATAAAGATACAAATTAGGTCACGATCGTTTGTCTGCTTTATGATGAGTATTATAAATAAAATAAAAAAATTAAGCTATGTTGCTATTTTTCTTATTGGTTGCATTATTGCCAAAGAAAGTAAGGATATGATTACAATCCCTATAGATTTTTCAGTATATAATGGGGAAGGCTCTATTTTAATTAATTGGTCTATCCCAGACTCCATAAAAGTAAAAAGTACAATTATATATTCACAACAATTTGGGAAGGAAGAATTTAAAGAGATAGCAACCCTACCATCCGAAACATTTTTTTTTCTTGATACAAACTGCGAGCCAAAAGCAAGGTATTTTTACAAAATAATCATTAATGATATTCATGATAAATCTTTTATAGCTGATTCAAGCAATATTCCATTTGGTTCATGCGAAAGCATATCAGAAAACGTGCTTATAAATAAGAATATTAAATCTTTGAATAATTTATTTGTTGAATATATAAAAAATAAACTTTTACCTATTGAAACTGGAATTAACTACAATTACTTATTAGAGTTTTTATCAACCAACGAAATAAATAATTATAATTGGATCGAAAATTTCCCGTCGACAGAGCTCAAAGCGCTTTATGAAACGATTGATAAAACTAATGAGATTATTTCTGACCCGAATTTTTATAATGAGATAGCAAATTATGAAAATTTATATAGAAACTATTTATTCTTGACACCCAAAATATGGCATGAACAAGTCATTAAAACAATTTCTACTATTAAGAGTAATTGGGACATACTTTTTGATAATTATGCAGTTGCAATTGATCAATTAAATAAATTGGAACCCGTTCGAATTGTAGCATTAGAAAATAGTTTAATAGATAATCCAAAAATAATATTAAATGTTTTTCATGCGGACAAAATTCTTTCCAAGGAATGGTATTTACTCTCTGGAGAAGAGTATATCAATTTAGAAAAGTTTCTTGTAAGCAAGGTTTATAACTTTTCCGTTGAAATTCCAAAACATTGGAATTATGTGAGTTTGATGGCAAACGATCTATTCGTACAAACCCTACCTATACTGCAAGGGGAGTCCTGTTTTTATACCTTGGATGGAGATATAATACCTTGTAAAAATAAAAATAAAAATTTGATCAAATTGAAGAGAGAAATGACCTCTCTTTGGTTTAATGAACTAATATGGAATGCTGAACTAATGGCTTTGCATATCGAGGTCGCAGGGCACCCAAAGTTAGATGAAAGCTATCTCATTAAGGTTGGTAATGAAATTATATGGAATGTTGATCCAGATCCTAGCTTCTCCACACAGTATATTGACTCACTCATTAAATTTGAGTCTGGTTTTGATTTTCCATCAACTCTTAAACTTCAGAGTTTAAATGATTCTCTAACGACCACTCATGAATATATTATCTTAGACACTATTTCAAAAACTATGGCGAGGTTAAATGATGAGGGGCCTTGGGAGTTTGCTAAATCAAGCACTATTGGGTTAACTAATAAAACAAACAAGAATAATTATGATTCCCCATTAGTTCCACAACTTTTTGTATTATACCAAAATTATCCGAATCCGTTTAATGGACAAACCAAAATTACTTTTGACCTTTTTGAAGATGCACAAGTTTCGTTATACATTACTGATGCAAAAGGTAGAGTTCAAGAAAAGATTCTCGAAAAAGAATTTCATAACTCTGGAATTTATAATTTCTTATGGGAGGCAGAAAAGTTATCGTCAGGGGTTTATTTTATTACATTACAAGCGGAAGTAGATCGTTTTCCTGCTGCAATACTTAGTCGAAAAATGATTTACTTAAAGTAGTTTATGTATTTTAATTTGAGTATTTAAGACCTGTTCGCGTTTTAGATAAGAAAGCATGATCAATAGAATTATAATTTTACTTTACATCGTTAGTATTTTTTTCTGTGGTGCATGTACATCTCATCCTCCAGTCATGCCAGAGGTGCCAAAAGATGGTGAAACAAAAATGGGTTTCTCTTTCTCAGTTGAGAACATCATCCCAACGATATGGTGGAGATATGGTTTAAATAATTACACTGATATTGGCTTTAAACTTGGTATTCCAATTTCAGGTACTGGAATTGATATTAACAGGCTATTAATGAAGAAAGATCGCAGATGGGATATGTTAAATCTTGCCTATAGTATTTCTCCAAATTCTAGCCTGGATTTAACTTATTATATGTTTAAAATACACAAAAAAGAAAAATTAAATTTTCTAAAACCTCCTCTCAGAACAAGGTGGAGAGCTTTTCGATTAATGATCATCCCGAATGGTACATATGATAACCCATCTAAATATGGAACTAAAGTCAGTACTAGATTAGGGCTCCTCTTTGGAAGACGTTTCGGAGAAAAGTGGGGATTTGAGACTGGTTATTTTCATGATTTGAGGGGAGGGTGGTCCTCAAATCAAGATTACCCTCACAAAGACCCAGAAAAACCTCATTGGCCTACTCAGTTTTCAAGGGGTATGGGTGTTTCAATACAGTTATTTTTATATCTTCCATCCGCTAATACTAACTAAATGAAAAATAAACCTGCAAATAGGTTTCGATCTAGATTATTGTCCAAGGATAAATCCGGATGTATAGATTATTTAAAAACAAATTTAGTTGGAGAAAAATTGGTTTCTGTTTTAAACGATTTATTATTTTTAAGTGTTTTAGCTAATTCTAGCCGATCATCTATACACCCGGTGTGTATTGTTAATTCAGTAAAAAATTTTATAAGTGATGATAAATTAAACCCCTCTGGAATATTATTATCTTTCTTAATCGATTATTTATTTCAATTTGAGATAAGGAATAATGATAAATTTCTTTTAGATGAGTCAACAAAGAAGGGAGTTGTAAAAACAGCTTTTATTGGGGATCTTGAAGATGCATGCCAAAATGGTGAATGGGAAAAAGCAGAATCATTCTTAGCTGACATTTTTATAGCCTCTGATCAATCCAGGGGAGCGTTTGATGCGTTAGCGAGTTTAGCTTTGCAGGATTGTCCGCAGAATGCGTTATATGTATATCATATTTTAAGGGCGTATCAGTTTCAGGAGCAGAAGGAAGACAATTGGACTTTTACCTGCTCGCTATTTAACTATATAAAAAACAGAGAATTACCTAGGCCTCATAAAAAAGAAAAAATTAATATAGAGGCATTATGGGATGATGTAATTAAAGATGGTGACATAGTTTTGTTTAGTGCAATGAATAGAATCTTAGAAAATCAGTATACGAGAAGCCAAGCATATAATAGGGAAATAACTTTTTGGATGTCAAAAATTAATTTTTCAAAATTAAAATATTCTAAACAACAAAAAAAACTTAAGAATTCAAAACCTATTTCGTTTATGGGTTTAGCCGAACAAATTATTTCTATGGAAAAACTTGAAAGTCAAAAGTTATTAGATATTGTTACTTTAGAAGCCTTACGTTTCATTATTAAGAATAATGGTGAACATAATTCTGAAATCATAATGAAAAGATTTCCTTATTTTTGACCATGAAAATTGGACCTTATACAATTTATAGCGTAGAAACTTCCGAATTTCGTTTAGATGGTGGGGCCATGTTTGGAATTATTCCCAAAACTATGTGGGAAAAGTTTACACCTGCTGATGATTTAAATCGCATCCATATGGTGACCCGATCTCTTTTATTAGTAAGCGATAAAAAGAAAATTTTAGTGGATACCGGTAACGGAACAAAATGGGAAGAAAAGTATAGAAAAATATATCGTATTGATACATCAAAGTATAATATAGAGTCATCACTCAAAAAACTTGGGTTCAAGCCAGAAGACATTACCGACGTTTTATGTACTCATTTACATTTCGATCATGTTGGAGGTAATACAAAAATTGATCAGGGTAAATTAATCCCAACTTTTCCTAATGCAAAATATTGGGTTTCAAAAGACAACTGGAATTTGGCAAATCATCCTAGTCAAAAAGATGCTGGAAGCTTTTTAGAACATGATTGGAAAATTTTATTAGATAATAATATGTTGAAAATTACTGGTGGAAATGAACCTTTTATTGAAGGTGTTGATATTTTTTTATCACAAGGCCATACATTAGGCCTTATGCACCCTATCGTTTCAGATGGAAACCGGACTATATTTTATGGTTCAGATTTATTCCCAACTGCAGCGCACATACCTGTCCAATGGGTGATGTCTTACGATATTCAACCAATGGTTTCAATTAAAGAAAAACACAAGTTATTAAAAAAAATGTTTCAAAAGAATTGGATTCTTTTTTTTGAGCATG
>NZKX01000048.1 GCA_002694025.1 Fidelibacterota bacterium
CTGAATGGTGATGAGACATCTTTTAACCAGTCCATCATGTCACCTTTCCACTCAATGTGTGAGCCCGCATGAGCTTGCGGAATAAACTTCCTGCTCATAGTGCCCATTGTGCCTAAGCAACCAGCGCCAAGTCCAAGCATACCGGCATTTTTAAGAAAATCTCTTCTCTTCATACTGCCGTTAACATACTTCCCAACGATGTTTGCTAAATGCATCTTTCTATACATATCGCGCATATGATTATTCCTCCATATCGTATACATCTTTATTATATCCAAAATAAGTTTTGGAATTCAAGAGATTGATGAAAATAAATCATTTGACAATTGTGCTTTAGGCATTCTCTAAATTTTTGTTAGGAATCACAAAAAACATGTGAAAATGATAAAATAATCCCAAAAACCGCAAATTATGTGTATAATTTGCATATATGGCGACCCAAAAATCATACTCATTGCCTAGCATCATGACTTCTGATAGTTCGCTACCCTGGTTACTACCCTTAATAACAATGTTAGTAGTTTTTGCTATCATTCCTTTTTTTTACAATATTTATTTAAGTTTTCATGAATTTGTTCCCCTTAAAAGAGCACTAATCTTTGTTGGATGGGATAACTGGATTAAACTTTTTACTGATGGTGTTTTTTGGGGCTCATTAAAAGTTTCACTATTCTACACCTTTGTTTGTCTTGCTATTCAATTAGTTTTAGGAATGGGGATAGCATTGCTAATAGACTCAGATGATCCTGGTTTTGGAGTTATTAGATCTGTACTAACACTTACATTGGTAATTCCACCTGCTATCGCCGGAATGATTTTTTTAATTATGGAGGATGCTAACTATGGCCTAATTCCATGGGCTTTAAAATCAATTGGACTTATTGGTCAAGAGGATACTATTTTAGCAGATCCTTCTTTGGCTCTATGGGGTGTAATGATTGTAGATATATGGCAATGGACTCCTTTCATGGTTTTAATTCTTGTAGCGGGATTGCGTTCATTACCCAGCGAGCCTTTTGAGTCAGCAATGATTGATGGTGCCAAACCTTTTCAAATTTTTAGAAGATTAACTTTGCCTATGCTTCATAAAGTTATCGCTGTTGCTGTTCTTATTAGAGGAATTGATCTGTGGAGGATGGTGGATTATGTTTTTGTTTTGACATCAGGTGGCCCCGGCACAGCAACATACACTTTAAGTCTATATTCTTGGCAGAGATTTACGTTTGTCCAATGGGGATATGGTGCCACAATTAGTTTATTCTCTCTTATAGTCATTCTCATTGTGGGTAATGCTTTTATCCATTTTGCAAAAGTTAAGTGGTAGAATATGAATAAAGTTCTTAAACAAGTAATTGGTTGGTTTATTGCAGCAGTTTTCTTTTTTCCCATATACTTTTGGATAACAGTATCTGTTAAAAAAGATAAAGATATTTTTGCACTCCCGCCTAAACTTTTTGATTTTGAATTGTCTTTTCAGGCATATGAAGAGGTTTTTGGAATATCACGATTCTTATATGTAGAAGATATGGGGGCCGTTAGACCTGGTGGTGGTGATTTTTATATGATGCCTAATTTGGTTGATAGCATCATTATAGCTCTTGGTTCTACTGGTCTTGCTATGATGATTTCTATTTTAGCGGCATATGCTCTTTCTCGTCTACCCATGAAGGGTCAGCAACACTTTATGGGATGGATTTTATCTACAAGAATGATGCCACCTGTTGCTGTCGCAATACCAATGTTTTTTATCTATAAAAATATTGGCCTAATGGACACTCATTTAGGGATTATCATAATTCATGCACTAATGAATTTGCCTTTAGCGGTTTTATTGATGAAAAGTTTTTTTGATGACATTCCAAAAGATATCGATGAAGCGGCACTTTTAGATGGCGCCTCTCGATTTTTTGTGTTTTGGAGGCTAATCGTTCCACTCGCCATTGGAGGTATAGCCGCTACTGCAGTCCTTTGTTTTATTTTTAGTTGGACTGAATTTATCTTTGTTCTTATGTTGACCCAAACTGGACTCAAAACAATTCCTGTTGTTTCAACTTCATTTGTTACTTCAACAGGTACTGCTTGGGATAATATGGCAGCACTAGGAACAGCTGCAATCATTCCTGCTTTTATATTTATCTTATTAGTTCAACGTCATCTGGTAAGAGGTTTAACATTAGGATCAGTAAAACAATAAAAACAATTGTTTAGAAAAATATCTGCCTATCTAATTGGCCTAATATTTTTTTTTCCTTTATTTTTTTTAATTTCCTCTGCTATTAAACCTACAAAAGATATATTTGCCATTCCACCTAAAATATTTTTTTTTTCAATAGACTTTAATTTTCTAAATATTTTTTCTAAAATTAATTTTTTTCCAAGTATTATAGATAGTTTTATCATAGCTATTGGCTCTGCCAGTTGGACTTTATTTATAGCTATCTATTCTGGATATTATCTCTCAAGAAATAATTTTAAATTTAAAAACTTATTTATTATTTCAATAATCAGTGCTCGAATGATGCCATTAATATCTATTTCTATACCTATATATTTTGTATTTAGTAAATTAAATTTATTAGATAATTATTTTGGACTAATACTAGTTCATAGTTTTATAAATTTGCCTCTTGCAGTTCTTTTGATGAAAAGTTTTTATGACGATATACCTAAAGAAATAGATGAAAATGCTTTTATCGATGGGGCAAAAAAATTTCATATTTTGCACAAATTAATTCTTCCTTTGACTATAGGAGGAGTATCCGCAACTTTTATTTTGTCTTTCATTTTTAGCTGGACAGAATTTATTTGCGCGGTGATGTTAACTCAAATGGAAATTAAAACACTTCCTGTTTACGCTTCACTTTACAAAACTCTTCCAAATTGGAGCTCTATGTCAGTGATAATTTCATTTTCCCTAATACCGTTATTTATGCTTTTTTTATTAATTCAAAAATACATTGTTCGAGGCTTAACTCTTGGATCGGTAAGAGAGTAACTTATTTATTAATTTTGTTGATTTTGGTATGTTTCTGTAGTGGATATTAAAGAACAAAGACTATCATTTATTGTAAATGAAATCATAACCAACGGGCAAGTTGATATAAAGTCAATCGCAAAAAAACTAAATGTCAGCCAAATGACAATTTATCGAGATGTAGATGATTTTATTTCAAGCGGGGTAGTCAGAAAAGAAAAAGGAGTATTGAAATCTAGTGATTCTTTTTCACTAGAATATTTTCATGATGTTCGTGCTAATTTAAGTTTGAATGCAAAAAACAAATTAGTTGAGGAAGCTGGAAAGCTAATCAAACCTAATTCAATTGTAGCGCTTGATGATAGTACAACTTGTATTCAATTTTTAAATTTTCAAAATTACCTTGAGGGGACAACTGTCATTACAAATAGCTTCAAATTAGTTATGGGGCTTAGTAGAAACCCAAATATTAAAGTTATATCAGTTGGTGGTCGTTTTCAAAAAACAACCGGAAGTTTTGTAGGACTAATAACTGAGAATACAATATCTCAAGTTCCTTCGAATATACTTTTTATGTCTTCTACTTCCTTAGATGGGACTAAACTATATACTCATGATGAAGATGTTTTTCGATTTAAATCATTATTTATGCAAAATACAGATCAGAAATACTATCTTGTAGACTCAAGTAAAATAGGAAAAAAATCTTTAAATATACAAGCTGATTTAAATGAATTTGATAAGTGTTTTTTTGCAGGACCAAAACTTGAATCGCACTTTCTTTCCAAGATACAAAAGAAAAAAATTAATTATGAGTTTTTTAAAGTAAAAAACTAATTATTTATCTAGCAGGTTGATTTTATCAACCTTTTTTCCTGATCTTTCTTTTTGAAAATCATTACTTAACCAAATGTCTGTATACATTTTTGCGTTTGGTGCCCCTGTTATTAAAGCTCCAAATGTAATAATTTGTGCATTATTACTAGCAATTGATCTTTCGGCGGTATAAGCATCATTTACGCAAACTGCCCTAACTCCTGAGAATTTATTGGCTACGATAGCCATTCCCGCACCTGTTCCGCAAACTAGAATCCCTCTTTCATATTCTTTTTGTTGCACTTTTTTTGATAATTCTTTTCCTATATCAGGATAATCTACTGCATCATCAGAATTGACACCAATATCATTAACTTCAATACCTTTAGATATTAAATGTTCTTTAATTGAGTCTTTTAATTCACGACCTAAGTGGTCACATCCAATAATTATTTTTTTAATCATTCACTTATCTTATCTAAAGTTTTTCCCATGGTATACTAAGCTTTTTATCAGCAGTAATTACCTCTATAAGTTCAAAAAAAATTGGCAAGTTGTTTTTGTCAAAAGTTCCATCATTAAATTTTTTGATAAGGTCATTTTTTAAATCAAAAATTAATTGGGCTCCCTCAACAGTTTGGTCTTTTAATTCTTGACTCATAATCTGACTATAGAGCTTACCCTCACCTAAATATTTACCTAAAGAGCCGTTTCTGCCAGTGCCAGAAGTGACGTGAAGATCTCCTAGGCCTGGCAAACCATAGGCTGAACTTACTTCTCCTTTATGAAGTTTTACAATGTGAGCTAATTCTCTAATACAGTGGGAAAAAATTCCTGACTCGGGATTATAAATTTTAACTCTATCATTATAATATGTTTGAGCTCCACCTACCATAATAGCAAAAACATTTTTTAGAGCCGCACAAAATTCTCCTCC
>NZKX01000131.1 GCA_002694025.1 Fidelibacterota bacterium
TATTTCTGGATATTTAATTTTATTTATAAGCTTTTTTGGTCTTATTTACTTGAAACACTTTTTTAGTTTTAGTAAAAATCAAGATTTTAGCGAGAAGTTCCCAGCTGGGAAACGTTATTTTACCGCACAGATGAAAATTGATTCTAAAATGCGCAATAGGATTGCGAAATTGGAAAAAGTTGTTGATTCTTTAATAGTTAAAAATGAAGGTTTTTTTTCATATACAGACACTAATTTGTCTTATAAAATTCCTATACCCGAACCAACTCCTATTGCCAAAGCTGTAAATTATAATAAAATAGAAGTGAAGAAAGATTTGTTTTTATCGCTCAATGATGCAGCAAAAATAAGAGATAGCAGGACTAAATTAAGTCTAATTGCACAAGAATATATAAACCTTGCCTATGAAATGGGTGGTGATAATTGGTATGGGGCTGAAGAAGTTTGGGGTACCGACGCTTTTAAAAATCGTGTAAATAAGTTACATGAAGAAGATGGTTAGTTTTTTATAAATACAAATTTTAAGAAAATTTAAGACAAATCAAGACCTCACAGTGTGGGGTTTTTTCATCTTAGTATCCAAAAATATGATTCCAATAATTTATAATTCCATACTAAAAATATCATATCGCCCAGAAATCAAATGGAATAGATATTTCATGAGGATTTTAATATGTTTTGTATTGGTCCCATTCTTACGATCTGAATATCCCAGAAGTACATCTATGTTAACCAAGGTTAAAAGTAAATATTATTTAAAAAATACTGGTGAGTTATACACCGGTCATGTTATTAACATGTCAAAGAAAACTTGGAAAAAAATTTTAGAAACTTATCTATTTAATGGTCTTATCAACGGTGTATATAAAGAGTGGTATCCTAATGGTGTTTTAAAATATGAAGGAAATTTTATCAATGGTAAAAGAGAAGGTTTATTTTCCACATGGCACCCAAATGGGAAACTAAAAAATGAAATGAAATATGTAAACAACGCACTTGATTCAGTGTCATTTTCATTTTTAGAAAATGGTATGATGAAAAAAAAACATAATCAAGATACTGATTTAGCTGTTGTCTATGATCATTCTGAATTTCCAAAAAATTTAAAAACTTTAACTGAACAATTTGGGAAATTAAATGGTAAATACACCAAGTGGGATAAATTTGGCAGAAAAATTGAAGAAGGATACTATTATAATGATAAAAAAGATAGTGTTTGGTCTAAATACGACTTGGATGGTAAAGTTTTTGAAAGAGGAAGGTATAGAGAAGGCGTAAAGGATGGGGTTTGGTTAACCTTTAATAAATTTGGAAGATCTTCATCAAAAAGTTATTACAGTAAGGGTATTTTAGATTCCATTAAGAGCATAGTTTATTTTATGGATGGAAAAGAATACGTTATTAAAAATTATAAAGTTAACTCAAGAGAGAATTTAATAGTTACCTATGCACCTAGCGGAGAAAAGATTAGCAAAACAGAATATATCGGAAGTATCTTAAATGGTAAATCCGTAAAATGGTTTAATAATGGTCAAATTGAATATCAATTATACTTTTTGAATAACAAATTAAACGGCCTTGTAGAATATTGGAACAATGATGGCTCAAAGAAGAAGTCTGGTGAATTTGAAAATGGAAAATTAATTGGAGATTGGAAATATTATGGTAATCTAGACAACAACCCCAAAATACTGAATAAATAAAATCAAAAATTGGATTAACTCTAACGGTTTTAAACTGTATTCAATTCTCTTTCCTTCACAATTAATTATTCCTATGTTATGTCACATGTAGTTATTTGCATTTAAATAAAAATGACATTAAAAATAGTTTTAGATCTAAAAACAGTTATAATCTTAGAGTTTTCATCTCTTTTTAATTATAAATGATGAAGTTATATCAAGTCTTTTTTTTAAAGATCAAATAAATGGTGTACTCTCCATTATATTAATAAGATAATTTTTGAGTAGAAACAAAGGTATCATTATGAAAGATAGTAAAACTTTAATTAATGATTTGAAAAATATTGTAAAAGATTTTGTTGAAGAAAGGGAATGGGGGCAATTTCATAATCCTAAAAACTTATCAATGGCAATCGCGATCGAATCAGCTGAATTAATGGAGCTATTTCAATGGCTTTCTGAGAAAGAGTCCGAAAGAGAAATGTTATCAGGTAGAATAAGGAACGAGGCCATAGATGAGGTTGCTGATGTTCTTATATACCTAATTGCATTTTGCAATCAAAACAATATTGATATTAGGCAGGCAGTAGATTACAAAATGAATAAAAATAAAAAAAAATACCCAACCAAATATTTTAAAGGAAGGTTTAAAATTAGCTAGGGATGGTAGAAAAGAAGAGCATCTTATTTTTTTCTGCCTTGCTGGCACTCTGTTTTATAAATAATTTTGCTTTAAGTGCTTGGAATAACAATCTAAAATGTAAACTCTGTAATGATTATATTGAAGGTAGATACATTACCTTCAAAAACAATGCCTACCACGAAAAATGTTATAAAGATCATATCCAGCTTAGATGCTTTCATTGCAAAAATACCATAAGCGGGGAGTATAACATTGATAATGGGAAAAACTATCATAAATTGTGCTTCAGAAATTTCATTTTACAAAAGTGTGATGTTTGTTTTAAACCGATAGATGACCTTTATATTGAGGATTATTATGGTAATACTTACCATAACTATCATAGATCAACAATGCCTACATGCGAATCTTGCAATCGTCTAATCTCAAGTAGCATTACAAATGGTGGCATAAAAATCAATAAAAAAAGAAATGTATGTAACTTGTGTCGTAAGCATACTGTAAATGATAAAAGTAAAGTGAATACCATCTATATAGATGTAAGAGATGAGCTTATATCACTTGGAATTAGCAATATACCTGAACAAATTCCAATACACTTAGTTGAATCAAAAGGCAAATTGCAAAAAATATCCGAAATATTTCTTCCTATTGGATTACAAGGCTACACGAAATATGAATATCAAAAAATAGGTAAAAAAAAAATTAATGAAAATTATACTATTTATATACTATCTCATTTACATGAAATAAATTTTCGGGCAGTTTTAGCTCATGAACTTTTACATGTTTATCTATATAAAAATGATATCCATCTAAAAAAGTCATTGGTCGAGGGGTTTTGTAATTTAGGTAGTGAGCATGTTTATAAATCCTACGGCGAAAGTAAAATTGCACGGTTAAGGCTAGATGCAATGGCGAAGGATGATGATCCTGATTATGGAAAGGGGTATAGAATTATGAGCTCAGAATTAGAGACTAATGGATGGAGGAAACTCTTAAAAAAACTAGAAAAGTATTAGATATAATCAATTCTTATAAAAATTGGTAAAAATAATAATTATCTAATAAATTATTATAATTAAAGGCTTATTACTATCTTATAATACAAATTCTTAAACTACAAGTAACAAATGGGGCATCCTTATGAAAACAACACCACAGTATTTATTGGAGAATTTAAAAAACTTTCCTAAAGAACCGGCATTATCAATTAAAGATAAAAATGGTAATTGGAACACAGATAATTGGGAACAATTTTATCATGAGGTTTTAACGGTTGCTAAGTCTTTTTTGTCTTGTGGCGTTCAAAAAAATGATAAAATCAGTATATATAGCTATAATAGAAAGGAGTGGAATATTTGTTATGCTGCTGCTCAATTCGTAAATGCCGTTGCTGTTGGAGTTTATCATACCTGCTCATCTGAAGAAGTAGAGTGGGTAGTTGGGAATTCAGATTCAAAAATAATTTTTGTTGGCCATAATCCGGGAGATAATGATGAAAAAGAAAAAATGCCCAACCATAGGCTTTTTGCCTGTTTGGGTAATTTAGAAAAGGTTAAAAAAGTAGTTGTTCTAAATGGTGTTGAAAAACTTGATAACTCTAAATTCATTAGTTGGAATGATTTTATATCTTTGGGGAATGAAATTAAAGATAATCAAGTTTTAGACATAACTCAAAACCTAGAATTAGAGGATACTTCTTCCTTAATATATACCTCTGGAACCACTGGAAACCCCAAAGGTGTTGAGCTAACATATAAAAATTGGTCATTCTTAATGAAAGGGCTACTAACATTTCTCAAATTTAATCAATCAGAAAAAATAATTTCTTGGCTTCCAGGTGCTCATGTATTTGGCCAAGCCCTGGACAATCATTATTGGGTTAGAAGA
>NZKX01000049.1 GCA_002694025.1 Fidelibacterota bacterium
ACTGCCATGACCGTAGGTTTAATACCTGTTAAAGGCTTACCATTTCCTTTCATATCAGCTGGTGGATCATTTTTAATGACCAGCTATTTAATGACAGGAATTATTTTAAAATTAAGTATGAACTATACTGATTGATAAAATTATTTGAAGGCATGTTAGAAGTCGGTAAATTCAAATACCTTTACAATTAAAAAGGGTGTAATGATGTCACATGTCTTTAAACATATTTTCAAATTACTAGCAATCCTTACTTTTTGGAGCTCCCTTTCCTATAGCCAAGGTAAAGACGTTGGGCGTGAACTAAAGAGATTAAATGCCAAAATAGATAGGGTAAGAGTTCTTGTTGACTCTTTAGAACTAGATAACCAAATCTTATTGCCTGAGTTAATGTCGGCATTTAGGCAAGCTGTCAAAAGCAAGGCTCAACAGGATTCTATTACGCTTGTTGTTCTGAAAAGACTAAATACCCTTAGTAATAAGATTGTAAATCTAGAAAACCAGTCAAAATATATGGATAGTACAGCCTTGGAAATTTTCAACAAACTCGTTCTGGTTGAAAATAAGATTGTTACACTTACGAATAGTTACAATGAAATGGCTCAGTTAAAATCTAGTGATGTTATTTCATCTGAGCCCCAATTTAATTCAGCCCAATATAAAGAGACTTACATGCAAAGTCTCGGATATTTTCAAAATCAAAATTTTAAAAGCGCAATAGCAGGTTTTATGGAGCTAGTCAAAGCAGACGCTACAAACGACTTAGCTGATAACAGTCAATATTGGTTAGCTGAGTGCTATTATTCCCAAAAAGATTTTAAAAGGGCTATTGCAGAATTTGAAAAGGTGTTTACATATGCTGGTACCGATAAAGATGATGATGCACAACTAAAAATTGGGTTATCATATCAAAGCATAGGTAATGTTGACAAATCGAGGGAAGAGTTTCAGAGATTTATAGATTACTTTCCTGGAAGTGAATACTACCCAAAAGCAAAAGAAGCACTTAAACAATTGTCAGTCAAATAATTAGCTTCAATATAAATTAAATGCCAAAAAAATTATATTTTGTTACAACTGAAATTATTCCATTTGCAAATGTTTCATCTCTAGCAGAATTTTCTACAAAAGTGCCATTACTTTTACAAGACAATGGGCATGACATTAGAACTATTATTCCAAAGTATGGGTATGTTAGTGAGCGTAAATATATTTTAAGGGAAGTTATTAGGCTTCGTGAAATTCCTTTTACCTTTAAAGGAGTTAACCAAGTTACTAGTGCTAAAAGTGCTTTTATACCCAAAACTAGAGTTCAAGTATATTTTCTTGAAGATGACTTTTGGTTCAAACCTTTAACAAATCTTGTTTACAAATCAAAAAATGGTAGAGTCCTTTCAGATAATTCAGAAAGATATGGTTATTACTCAAAAGCTGTTTTAAGCACTCTTCCTCATTTATTCTGGGCTCCAGATATTTTTATTTGCAATGGGTGGCAAAGTGCACTTATACCTGGTATGTTTAAAAGACATTTTGATGGGATCAACCAATTTTACAAAAAAATACAAACAGTTCTAATAATACACGAGTTAAATGATTATTCAAACATTTCTAGAAAAGATTTAGAAGAAATGGAGGTTCCTATTCATGATTCTTTAGAAGGTGACATCTTAAATATTTATGAGGTTGCATCCTTTTCTGCTGATCACATAATCATTCTGGATAAACAAGAAAGTTTGATTTCGGAAGAATTAATGAATTGTAGTGGTATTTCAAGTAATAAAGATAAACTATCTGTAATTAAATACTCTAATGATGAAGTGCCTGACTTTGTTGATATTGCAGATCAATTGGATAAAGTTATTAAAAATATATCAAGCTGAATTTCATATAAAGCATATGAAACCTCTTTTATTCCCGCATATAATTCTGTTCATCATTTTTTTTGGTATTTCCTGTACAGAACAGCCTATTAATTCACAGGTCGACTCCTCATTAATGTTAGATACTCACCTAATTGAGAATCTCAATATTGCTAGTTATTCTGTCCCCCCTAGTTTAGGAACTAATGAAAGACTTTATCTTGGAGAAAAAAATGGAATTCAAATTCCTTTTTCGTTTATAAAATTTGGCTCCTCAAGCTTTTGGAATTATTACACTGACAGCACAAAGAACATATATAGTGTTCAATTTAAATTATCTTTTTATGATAGCTCCCAAATTTCAAGTGTTGAAGCATTACAACTGTACTTTAGTCCTGACTCACATTTTAATGAAAATACAAGTACATTTTTAGACTTTGATGGCTTTTCATTTAATGAATGGCATCAAATTGGTAGTCCAGATGATGTTCTTCATAAAACTGATACGAGTAATGCTTATATATATTCTGAATTGGTATGGGATATAGATTCTTTAATGTACTTGTTATCTGATTCAGGCATCACTCGAACCTTCGCCATAAAATTTATGAGCAATGATTCAAACTTTATCGAAATATACAGTGAGGAAGCTACTACAGGTGAAAGGGATCCAAAAGTGACTCTTTTTTATAATGAATTAGATAGTACATTGAATGATACAACAACATTAGATACTTTTTATTCAATTTTTAGTTCTGCAGATCTATCAATTTTTGATCCAACAGGATTTCAGGACCCGGAAAACTATGTTGGCATTAGTAATGGTATAGGTAAGCGAGTTCATTTGACATTTCCATTTAGCTTCGACACTTTAAGAAAAGGATCAATTATAAAAAGCGCTAATCTTATAATACCAATATATTCATCAAGCTTTTCAGATCAATTCAACATAATAATTAACCCGATTTTAAATGACAGTATGATAAATATGGACACTGCAAGCTTTTTCATTGAAGATCCGTTCGAAGGTGTAGGCTATCCTTATAGATTATCAAGCACACCGGATAGTAGTGAGTATATAATTTCTGTGAAAAATATTTTACAAAGTTTTATTTTAGGAAATAAAAATAATTTTGGATTTAAGATTTTATCAGAAGAAAAAAACAACCCATTTCAATCTATTAGATTTTTGTTAAATGATTCCCTGAAAATACCAAAAATTGAAATCATTTATGTATATAATGAAAATTAAGATTACACAATTATTTTTTATATTTTATTCCTTTTGTTTTAGCCAAGGATATATGAATGCAATTGGCCTTGGCAAATTTTACTCCAATCAAGGTACCAAAAATGCATTAGATGGACTTAACCTTCTCTCACCGTCTTTATCAGAAGATATTAATTTTTCGAACCCATCAACATGGCACAACTTAAAATTTACTTACTTGTCACTGAGTTACAGTATGGATCATACATCAATGCAAAATATTCCCTTGAATAATTCGTACTCTGGCTTATCAAACGCACTTTGGATAATCCCAATTAAATCAAAATATTCAATTGGGTTTTCAATTTCACCATATTTAAATCAAAAAGTTAATATTGTTGGACAGGATACTATGGCTTATGTTGCTTTTGATGATACCTTGACTGTTTCTCAGTCATCGGAAAGATCTGGAGGAATCTTATCATTTAATTTAGGTTCATCTTATAAGCTATCTAATGCGATATCGGTTGGAATTTTAGCAAATGCCTTGTTTGGATCTTCAAGACAGAATAAATCTTTAAACTTTATGGGGAGCGATATAATACAGACTTCTAGAAGTCGCTATACCGGATTAATAAGCAAGTTTTATTTCTTTGTAAAATTAAAAAATAATTTAACACTTAGTAGCTCAATAATAACAACTTTAAAACCTTTAGAAAGTGCTCAGTTAGATAAGCATCTTTTTGATGATGCCAATGGAAATGGATTTCATGATTGGAGATCGCCATATTTTGATTTTCCTTTTCCAGATAGTGTTAGGTCACATCCAGAGAGACGAATTTCAGATATCCATAGTCCGTCTGGTATTCAAATTGGAATAAGTAAACTAATATCAGAAAAAACATCTGTAGCATTCGAATGGAATTCTAATGAAGATAACTCAAAAGAATTTGGAAGAATCTATTCACCGCTGAATAACTTTATAATTGAGGCTAACTCTGGAAGTTTTTTGATAACTAGGTTTGCTAGTCAATCATCTCTCAATTTCATTGATAAAATATCGCTCAGGTCAGGTTTGAAAGTCGCCACATATAGATTAAATAAATTTAATGATATAATAAAAGAATATGGATGTTCAATAGGAGGTGGTTTTAAATTTAAAAGCGTTGAAAATCAAATTGATTTGAATTTTTGTTTTGGCTATAGAGATTATCCTATGTTTAGTTCAAATCGAGAATTATTCCAGCAATTTCAGGCCTCTATTAGCCTTGCTGACATTTGGTTTATAAAAAGGAGACAAAAATAATTATGGACACAATAAAACTTTTTCTATTTTTGACCATTACACTTTTTGTGATGATGTGTGTTCCTCCAGCAGATTCTGGAAAAGATCCTGCAATTAGCAAAAAAAGATTAGATTCTTTGAGAAATTTAAGGTGCCCTCGTTTAATGAGCAGCGCAGCAGAATATTATCGCAATAGGGATTGGAAGCAAACTGTAAAAATATATAAAGAAATTACAACTCTGGATTGTGATGAATGGAATCCAATTTATGCTCCTCCACAGGAAATTTATCAGTATTATGCTATTGCATTTGAACAAATGGGAAAGTTTGATAGTGCTGAATTTGTCTTATTAGATGGGTTACAAAAAATACCAGAAAATATCGAGTTAAGAAAAAGATTAGCCTACTCATACAAAAAGCAGGGCAAATTTAGCAATCAAATTATTGAGTATGAGCGTTTAGTAGAGATGGATCCAAAAAACGTAAGTGTGATGAATGATTTATCAAAAATATACAAGGAATATGAAAGATATGACGATCAGATTGTAATTTTACAAAAAATTCTTGCGATAGAAGCAAATAATGAAATAGCACAAAGCGAACTTGCTGTTGCATTTGAGAATAGTGGAAAAGACCCATTAGAAGTTTACAGAAAAAGATATGAGGACAACCTAGGCAACATGAGTTACGGTATCGATTTTGCTGATAGATTGAGAGAGGCTGATAGAGCGGAAGATGCTGCACCAGTTTTAGAAGAAGTAATCAAACAAGATCCTAGCAGTAAAATAGCACATAGAAAGCTTGCAGAAGCTTATATTTTTATTGATAATTTGGACTTAGCTGCGAAAGCATATGAAGAACTATTTAAAATTGATCCTAGAGATTTTAGAGTCGCAATCAATATATCAGATGTATATTTAGATAACGGTGATTTTCGACAAGCAATTAAATGGGCTGATAAAGCAACTGATATTGATTCCAAAAGTGCTGATGCCTTAGGTCAGAAGGGAAAAGTTTATTACTATGGTTGGGACAGCTTTAGACAAAATCCATTTACAAATGATGATAGATTGGTTGCTAAACTTGCCTATAACTATTTTATAAAGGCGGAAAATAGAGGATACAAAGGGTTCTCCAAAAGTATCTGGCTTAAAGAAAATGAAAAAGATGTATTGTACGGTAAAGCTCAGTGGTTCATGGCAGATGATAAAGTAAAAAGAAATCGGAAAATATCTACTCTAAGTTCAGATTACAGTTGGGTAACTGAGTCACTAGATGCTGAGGAGGGTTGGAAGTAACTTTATGGATTTTATAAGACAAAGTGACAATGAATTATATAATATTTTAAAAAAAGAAATTAATAGAGAAGAAAGCACACTTGAATTAATTGCCTCAGAGAATTTTACAAGTAAGGCTGTTATGGAAATGGCTGGTAGTGTGATGACAAATAAGTACGCTGAGGGATATCCTGGCAAAAGATATTATGGAGGATGCGAATTTGTTGATGAAGCAGAAAATTTAGCAAGAGACCGTTTAAAAAAACTTTTTAAGGCCGAATATGCAAATGTCCAGCCTCATTCTGGTTCTCAAGCAAATATGGCTGTATTTCTTACTTTTCTAGAGCCAGGTGATACTATTATGGGCTTAGACTTAGCACATGGTGGACATCTCACTCATGGGAGCCCGGTTAACTTTTCAGGGCAGTTATACAATTCTGTTTCATATGGAGTAGATAAAAAGACGGGTCGAGTCGACTTTGACGAGGTGTTAAAAATTGCAAAGGAAGCAAAGCCGAAAATGATTATTTGTGGAGGAAGTGCTTATCCTCGGTTTGTAGAATTTGAAAAATATAAAGAAATTGCTGTGGAAGTGAACGCGTATCTAATGGCAGATGTTGCACACCCTAGTGGCCTCATTGCGGCAGGATGTCATCCTTCTCCATTACCATACTGTGATGTTGTAACTAGCACTACACATAAGACTTTACGGGGGCCTCGTGGAGGTGTAATTATGATGGGGAATGATTTTGAAAATAGATGGGGAAAGATAGCTCCCAAATCTGGTAGAGTAAAAAGAGTTTCTGAGCTACTTGATACTTCTGTCATGCCAGGAGTTCAAGGAGGACCCTTAATGCATATTATTGCCGCAAAGGCAATTGCTTTTAAAGAAGCTCTTGACCCTCAATTTAAATTATATGCAGACTCAATTATTCAAAATGCAAAATCAATGGCCCAAGAACTAAATAGCTTGGATTATCGTATAATTACAGGTGGAACAGATACCCATGTCATATTAATTGATCTTAGCAATAAAAACCTCTCTGGAAAAACTGCTGAACTTATTTTAGGAAAAGCTGGAATAACCGTTAATAAAAATATGGTCCCTTTTGATACTAAAAGCCCGTTTGTTACGAGCGGAATTAGATTAGGCACACCTGCGATAACAACAAGAGGTATGGGGCAAGATGAAATGAAAAGTATAGTTTCTTGGATTGATTTAGCAATTAAGAATTACGATAATGAATCGGTTTTATTTAATATTAAACATAAAGTAAAGGATCTTTGCTCAAGCTTCCCCATTTACGAGTATTAAAATGGTATAAGACCAATTTTAAACTGCTTATTTTTTCTTTAGTTTTGATTCAGGTCTTCATGTCATGCTCACCAACTAGTTTAATCCTTAACCAAACCAAATTGGTGTCTTATTACCTTGATAATAAGATTGAGAAAATGGATGAAAGTGGTAAAAATGATCTTATTAATCAAAGAGAAGTTATTCAAATAAAAGTAGAGTATGCCTATGGCATTATCATGGAGAAGGGAGATAGACTAATAGATGAAGACTACAACCAAAGTATGCTCTTTTATAAAAAAGCAAATAAATTATTTTTAGATTCAAAAAAATTATCTATAAGAATTTTATCACATAGATATCCTAACTTTGCGAAATGGATGAAAAATGATTTGGATATCAATTTCAACAAAGAAGATGTCGTTGATTTATATTGGCTTGCTGCATCGATGGCAGGTTCTATACAATCCAGTAGAGGATCAAATCCTCATGAAATAATCAATATACCGATTATTAAAAAATTATTAGAAACAGCAATTGACTTGGATCCAACCTGGGGAGATGGAGCTCTATACTCAGCAATGATGAGTTATTCAGCTATAAGGCCTGATTTAAATAAGGAAGCAGTTAGGGATACAGTAGATTTTTATTTTAAAAAAGCATTGGATTTATCAGGAGGTACAGATTTGAGTGTCTTCGTCGCATACGCTGAATTAATTCATAAACCCAGGCAAGAGAAAAATGATTTTGAAAAAAAACTTTCACATGTGATTAATTTGAATATGAAGCATGATAAACAACATAAATTAAATAATTTAATTGCTATTAAAAGGGCCAAATGGCTTTTATCAAAAAAAGAGGACTATTTTTTAGAATGAAAAAGACTTTTATCATTTTTGCCTTATTTATTTCCATAGGGATTTCAAGAAAAACTGTAGTGAAATTAGCAACGCTAGCACCTGAAGGAACAAAATGGCACGGAATGTTACTAAATATGGGGCAGGAGTGGAAAAAGATTTCAAAAAAATCAGTATCTCTAAGGGTATACCCAGGAGGTGTTATCGGCGATGAAAGAGATATGGTCCGGAAAATGAGAATTGGCCAAATACACGCGGCTGCCATAACTACTGAAGGCCTGACTGAGATAGTCCCTGAATTTTCTGCTTATTACGTACCTTTAGCGTTTCAGAATTCAAAAGATGTCATGGCAGTAACAGAAGCATTGTTGCCTGATTTAGAAGTAAAATTAGAAGAACAGGGTTTTAAACTACTTCATATTGGTGAGCTTGGATGGGCTTATTGGTTTACAACTAAACCAATAAAAACTCCTGAGGATTTAAAAGCAATGAAAATATTTACATGGGCCGGTGATTTTAAGTGGGAAAGATTATGGGAAAAAGCTGGATATAACCCTGTACCGCTAGCTTCAGTCGATTTACTTTCAGGGTTGCAAACTGGACTTATCAATTCTTTTTCTACTATTCCTCTTTATGCTCTTTCGCAGCAATCTTTCGGAATTGCTAATCATATGCTAGACTTAAAATGGGGAGTGTTGATGGCAGGAATAGTGATAGATAAACGAGTGTGGCGTAGAATAGCAAAAAAATACCATGCAGATCTGCAAGAAGTAACTAAAACTATTCAAAATAATCAGAAAAGTCTAAATGTTAATACTGAGAAAGAATCTATTAAAGCTATGCAAAATTATGGATTAAAAGTACATTCATTGGAC
>NZKX01000015.1 GCA_002694025.1 Fidelibacterota bacterium
CTTTATCTGACTCTAATACCAGCAAGGTATCATCTTTAGCTACTGTGTCACCAACAGATACTACGACTTCACTTACGTCTGCCCCTTCTATTCCTTCTCCCAAATCTGGCAACAGTATTTCTTTAACCATGTGCTTTCCTATACGTTAATTGGGTTTGGTTTTTCTGGGTCAAGGTTATATCTATCCATAACCTTTTCAACCATTTTCATATCAACTTTTTTCTCATTGGCTAAAGATCTAATTACTGTTAGAACAATATAGTACCTGTCAACTTCAAAAAAACGCCTGAGAGCGTCTCTAGTTTCACTTCTCCCAAAGCCATCAGTCCCCAATGCGTAATATGGACCAGGTACATATGGACCAATTTGCTCAGAAACCATTTTTACATAATCTGATACAGCAACAGTTGGAACCTTGTTTTTGCTTAAGCATAGTTCTAAATGAGATTTTTTCGGCTCTTTGTCTGGATGCATAAGGTTCCATCTTTCTGTTTCTTCAGCGTCCCTCCTTAACTCACTAAAACTTGTAACATTCCAAACCCCAGGATGTATTCCCCATTCATCTTTTAATAGTTCAGCGGCCTTCAAAGCCTCGCCCATTAACGGGCCGCTACCTAAAATTCTAACTATTGGCTTTTCTGTACCGCGTATTTTATACAAACCTTTTATTATGTCTGACTTTACGCCTTTTGGAATTGGTGGATGTTTATAATTTTCATTCTCTAAAGTTAAATAATAAATCACGTCTTTGTTTTCCTCAACCATCTCCTTCATTCCCCAATGAACAATGACTGCAATTTCGTATGAATATGCAATGTCATATGCTTTTATATTTGGAGTGGAAGCCGCTGCAAGGTGGCTATGCCCATCCTGGTGTTGTAAACCCTCACCATTTAAAGTTGTTCTTCCCGCAGTTCCACCTAGTAAGAAACCTCTTGCTCTCATGTCTCCTGCTGCCCAAATAAAATCCCAAACTCTCTGAAAACCAAACATTGAATAGTAGATATAAAAGGGAATCATATGGATGCCGTGGTTACTGTAACTCATGCCTGCGGCTATGAATGAAGATATCGCCCCAGCTTCATTTATACCCTCTTCTAATATTTGTCCGTTTTTTGCCTCTTTGTAATACAAAAACTGATCAGAATCTACCGGGTCATATAATTGACCTGCATGAGCATAAATACCAAGTTGTCTAAAAAGAGGATCCATCCCAAAGGTTCTAGCTTCATCAGGAACAATCGGAACAATATGTTTTCCTATAGTTTTATCTTTTGATAAAAGAGTTAAAAACCGGACATACGACATTGTTGTAGAGACTTCTCTTTCCCCGCTTCCATCTAACATCTCTTGAAAAATTGAAATATCCGGGATGATAAGTTCCGAAGCTTTTTGGTTTCTATAGGGTAAAGATCCTCCCAATTCATTCCGTCTACTCATTAAATACCGGTACTCCTCTGATTCTTTAGAAAATCTATAAAAAGGAGTTGCAGACGCTTCTTTATCTGTTAATGGAACATTAAAGCGATCTCTGAAATAGAGAAGTTCATCTTGGTTTAGTTTTTTTTGATTATGTGTTATATTTCTTCCCTCCCCAGCTTCACCTAAACCATAACCTTTTATCGTTCTTGCTAAGATGACCGTTGGAGCGCCCTTATGATTAACCGCTTCAGAAAATGCAGAATACACTTTTACTGGGTCATGACCTCCCAGCCTTAATTTTTGAATATCTTCATCAGATAGGTGCTCTACTAATTTTAAAAGTTCCGGGTATTTCCCAAAAAAATGTTCGCGTATGTAAGCTCCACCCTCTACTACATATTTAAGAAGCTCACCATCCACAACTTCTTCGATTCTTTTTAGCAACAAACCGGATGAGTCTTTTTCAAAAAGGTCATCCCAATCCGAACCCCATACAACCTTTATGACGTTCCAACCAGCTCCTCTAAATGCACCCTCTAGCTCTTGAACTACTTTTGAGTTTCCCCTTACAGGACCATCCAACCTTTGAAGGTTACAGTTGACTACAAAGATTAAATCGTCTAAGTTTTCTCTTGAAGCAAGGGTAAGTGCGCCCGTTGCTTCTGGCTCATCCATTTCACCATCTCCTAAGAAGGCAAAAACTTTTCGTCCTTTGTTTTCGATAAATCCTCGATCAACCATGTAACGCATGAATCTCGCTTGGTAGACCGCCATCATTGGACCAAGCCCCATTGAAACTGTAGCGAATTGCCAAAAATCTGGCATTAAATAAGGGTGAGGATAAGACGATAGACCACCACCCTCTGAAAGTTCTTGGCGAAAATTATTTAAGTTGGTTTCTGTTAATCGACCTTCTAAAAAAGCCCTTGCATACATACCTGGAGATGCATGGCCTTGAAAAAAAATCATGTCTTGTCCTGATGGGTGGTCCGGACCTTTAAAAAAATGATTGAAAGCAACTTCATACAAAGTAGCAGCAGAGGCAAACGTTGAAATATGCCCGCCGATACCTGGCTTCTCCTTGTTGGCCTTTGCAACCATTGCCATTGCATTCCATCTAACAATAGTTTTTATTTTTCTTTCTAAAACCCTGTTGCCCGGATATTCTGGCTGTTGCTCAGGTAAAATGGTGTTTAGAAAAGGTGTTGTTGTGTTAAAAGGTAAACGCGCACCTTTCTTTTGAGCGTAATCAATTAACTTTTCTAATAGAAAACGTGTTCTTTCATACCCGTGTTCTTCGAGCGTATCTTCAATAGACTCAATCCATTCTTCTGTTTCTTGAGGGTCAATATCTTGGTGTTTTTTTAACATAATCAAAAAATAATAGCTCTAAATTTAATGTATTTTATTGTTGGATACACGAAGGGTTGAAATAAAATTTAAAGTTCAATTGATTTCCAATCCCCTTGGCGAATTTTCCAAATCATAATTCCTGTGAAAAGAAACATGTGTACAGGAAGCAAGAACCATGGAGCCAAAAAACCAAAATTTAAAACGACACCAAAAACATATGTCCCAAGAACAACAACCACCCAAGTAAGAACGGACTCTAAAACCGCTGGAAAGATTGTGTTACCTGCTCCAATCAGTGCGAACATCAGAACAAATCCAATTGCATCCAAAAATTGAAGTGCCCCTATGATTCGTAAGCCATTAAGCCCCATATTTATAATTTCTTTTTCGTTTGTAAAGAGTGACAAGTAAAATGTTGGGAACAAAATAAAACTAATCCCCAAAGTTCCCATTCCATACTCCGCAAGTCGAACAGATTCTTTAATACTTGAAACAGATTTTTGTATTTTTTCCTCTCCAATATATTTACTTACAAGAGTGGAACAAGCCATTCCAACGCCCATTGCAGGCATAAAAGAAGCATGCATAATGGTGAAGATGATGTGTGTTGTGGCTAGTTCTACGACACCTATTATACCAACTATTTTCAGAAAAAAAGTCCAACCAAAAGCAATTATACATTCCTGTGTTCCCATGGGAACAGCAAGCTTTAACTGCCCCCAGAGCATTTTTTTATTTAAAGAAAAAGAAAAAACTTTAAATTTCTTTTTTAAATCATCGGAGAAAAGGTAAAGTGAATAGTGAATGGTCATCCATGCAGAAGCAATTAATGTTGCTAGAGCTGCTCCTTTGACCCCCATAGCAGGGAAGTAAGTCCAGCTCCACACCACCTTTAAAAAAGAAAGAGTTGGAACAGATTCTTTAAAAAAAAGTTCTATCCCTTCAGAACCGTATATTAGTGCAGCGTTTAAATAAAGGTTTATGAAGTTGCTTAAAACTGTAACTGTCATGTGAGTTTTTGTTTTTTCAATACCGGTGTAAAACCCTACAAACACAAAACTATAAACAGAAAAGAACAAGCCAATAAAAGCAATTGACGTATAATCAATAGCCAATGAAATTGTTATGGAGTCTTCAAGAAAAAGAGGGACTATTTTTTCTGAAAAAGACCATCCGAGAAAAGTAACAGGAAAGGCAAAAACCGTTGCCATAATTAACCCATTATGAAACGCTACAGAAGATTCCACCATTTTTTTTTGCCCCAACCTTCTAGATGAAAATGTTTGCACAGCTGTTCTTATTCCTAACGCTATGCTCATAGGTGCCCATACCAGCATGCCGCCCATCCCCGTTGCTGCAAGCGCTTCAGAACCTAGCCGCCCGACCATCGCTACATCGAAAATGCTCATTAAAACTCGACTTATATTGCTAAGAACAACTGGGTATGATAATAAAACTATTTCTTTAAAAATTTTTTTGTCTTGCGGAAACAGTGCCCTAAACAATTCTAAAAACCTTTAACAACAATACCGTTGTTTGTAAGAAACTTTTGAGTTTTGCTACAAACAGGTGCATTTGACATGACACCTACATTTTTTTCACTTTTCACTGATTTTATTTTGTTTGCGATCTCTAAAATCCGATGCCCATCTTTCATTATGATACGACTTTTCCTATCTATTATAATAAAAATTTTATTATTTTTTTCTAGAAGCTTCGTCCTGGCATGGAGGTTGTATTCAGCGGGGTTGATATTTTTCATCTTTTCCTTTTTTCTCTTCGTTGTCCTTTTCAAGAAGAACCAATAACTCTGTTCCGTTTTCAAATGTTTTTATCCTACCATAGCAAGGGGGAAAATTACAAGAACTACCTGGTTCTATCACCTTTTTGTTGTAGCCTTCTTTTTCAATAACCCGAAGATCATAATTAAGAAGGTTGGGGTTAATTTTCTCAATTGAAACATCACGAAGGTTTTTAACGAGAAGAACTTCGTACCCAGCCCACCATTGTGTAAAGGGTCTTTCTAAACTAATAATAGAAAAGGCGTCATTATTGTCTGGAACAAAAGGAGAACCAATGTTTTTTACATTTAGCTTTCGTTTTTTTTCAATTGATAAAGAAATAAAGGCTTCTTCTATTTCCATTAGCGTTTTATAGTTTGACCTGTATTCTTCAGTGTGTGTTCTACTTGCCATCTCCTTATATTTTTCTAGATTTTGGGGAAACCAAAGAAACAAAGAAACTCCTAAAAAAAACAAAACAAAAACAACTGATACTGTTTTTTGCCTTATCTTTTTAAAAAAAACTTTCGAATAAGCAAGGTATCTATCTTTAAATACTATTTCACTGATTGAAATAAGACTTAAAATAATTAAAGAAAAACCAGGAACTAAATAGAACCCCCAAAGTCGATTGGCTGTTGAAAAAACCACAAAAAAAAGAGAC
>NZKX01000148.1 GCA_002694025.1 Fidelibacterota bacterium
ATTTTAATAAATATATTTCCATTTATAATTTTTATATCTTCAATGTGGGTATTATTAAAAATGAAAAATAATGGTGAAATATTGTCTTTAAAAACTTTTGGTTTTTCAAATGCAAATATTGTATATTTATTTAGTGTCACATCATTTTTTGTTGGAATAATTATTCTACTAGCATTTAACCCAGTTACATCGGTTATGGTAAAATATTATGAGGACATTAAAGGAAGTTATGATATTGACAAGTCTCATTTAGCATCAATTACAAATAATGGTGTTTGGATAAAAGAAAATTTAGGTACTAAAACTAACTTTATAAGATCAAAAAAGATTGAAGGTGATAATCTTTTAGATGTAAGTATTTATAGTTTTGATAAAAATATTCTCATTGAAAGAATTGAGGCTAAAAGTGCTAAAATAGTGGATTTACCTTGGGTTATTAGAGATGGATTTAAAATCACATTTGGTAGTGAAGAACTAAAAAATGATTTTGAAACTTTAACTTTTGAAACCACCTTTAATAAATCAAAATTTAATTCAATATATTCAAATCTAGATACAATATCTTTTTACAAAATTATAACTGATATAAAAAAGTTAGAGGAAAAAGGCTATAATGAAAGACTTCTAAATGAAAAAAAACATTATTATCTATCATTACCATTTTTTTTAGTATTAATGGTGTGTCTAGCAAGTATATTCACTTTAAGTTCCAGCGAAAAAAAACAGAATATATACTATATTATTTTATCAATAATCACATGTGTTGTAATTTTTTATTTTAAGAACTTTTCTATGGCATTGGGTACTACTGAAAGAATTCCTCTAGAGATCTCGGTTTGGTCGCCTATAATTATATTAACACTTTTTTGTTCAGTGGGGATTATTCAAATAAATGAAAAATAATTTTTTAAAATTATCAATTACATTGTTTTTTCTTATAAATACAAACTTATTTGGAGAAGAGCTAGATATAAAAGCAAACCAAATGAAATTAAATAAGGAAACTAAGACAATTTTAGCAGAGGGAAGTGTTCAAATATCTGACCCAAAGAAAAATATCATATTTGCTGAAAAAGCGGAATATGACAAAAATAATGAACTAATGAGGTCTTTTGGTGCTACCGACATAATAACATCAGAAAAATTTAGAATTCAAGGTGAGAATATATATTATGATAACAAAAAAGGAATTATTTATTCTAAATCAAATACTTTAGTTACTGATATTAATGGTAATAAAATTTACTTAGATATGTTTGATTATTCGACTGAAAAAAAAATGTTTTTTTCTCAAGGAAATATTGAAGTGCAGGACAACAAAACAAATACATACCTATTTTCAGAAATTTATATTGACGAAAAGAAAAGAAAAATCGTAGGAAGTGATGTTAAATCATTTTTAAATGATAATAGTTTTAAAGATGATGAAAGAAATGAGCCTAGATTTTTTGCAAACTCAGCATTTATAAATGAAGAAGGTATCACTTTTCAGAAGGGGGTTTTTACAAATTGTAAAAATAGAGAAGGAGGAAAATGTCCTCCTTGGTCAATTCAAGCTGAAAAAATTAATCATAATAAAGCAAAAAAAACTGTATATTACGACAACGCAGTCTTAAAAATATATGATTTTCCAATCTTTTATTTTCCAAAATTTTTTCATCCAGGACCAACTGTAAAAAGACAATCTGGTTTTCTTTTTCCAAAGCTTCAAGACAATAGTTCAGTCGGATTTAGTGCATCTACCCCATATTATTGGGCAATTTCGGAAAATAAAGATATGACGTTTACTCCAAAAATATATGCAAAAGAAAATTTGTTAGTTCTACATGAATATCGTCATGCATTTAAAGATTCATTTTTAATTTTGGACTCAGGTTATACAAAGGGCTATAAAAAAACTAACAAATTTAAAAAATCTGATGGCGCACGATCTCACTTTTTTGCAAAATTCAACCGTGATTTATCTAGAGATGATTTTTCAAGTAATTTAGAAATAAATTATCAGCAGGTATCTAATGATACATATTTAAAAGTACACGATATCAAAACAGAGCTCGCCGATAAGGATAAAAATATTATTTCAAAGGATTTGAGCTATGAGTTTCAAGATAACAAAAATTACTTAGGGATTAGTGCTGCTATGTATGAAAATTTAACGTCTAATGACTCAGATAAGACAAGATTTGAATACTCAGTTCCAAATATTTTATTTGAGCGTAATTTGTTTACAGGTGATAAAATCGGTGTTTTTGATATCAGAAGTAATGCATTTGTAGAAAATTTTAAAGTAAATCAAACCACTAAGTTTTGGGTGAACGACATCAATTGGCAATCAAATCCTTTCATTAGCTTTAATGGAATACAGAATAAATTTAAGGGTCTTTTCAAAATAGTTAATTATGAAGCTGAAGGGGCAAAAAAATATAAAACAGAGGGCCTTAATAGTGAAATAGCCGGTGTTATTGCCTATGATGCAAAATTACCGATGTCTAAAATAAATGAATCAGAAAATAAAATTAATTTTTTTACACCAAAATTTTCATTTAGATATGCCCCAGGACATATGAGAAATCTTCAAGATGATGATTTAAAATTATCTTATTCGAATGCATTTTCATTGAATAGAAATGCCGAGCCAGATGTAATTGAGAAAGGGGAAAGTATTACAACGGGTTTTGAAATTTCTAGTAGTGATCTTAAAAATGGAGTAACTGGAGGAAAAAATTATTCTCTTTCATTAGCACAAATTCAAAGTTTAAGAGAAAATAAATCAATTCCATCAAAGAGTTCTCTGGATCAAAGAGCTTCAGACTTAGTTGGTGAAGCATTTATAAAACTAAGTGAAAATTTTAATTTAAAGAATGAATTTTCGATTGATCATAATTTAAATGACATAAATTATAATGATCTTGAGGCAAACTTAATTTTAGGAAATACAAGTTTTAATCTTAATTATTTGGAAGAAAGTAACCATATTGGAACAAGTAATTATATAAAATCAGGAATTAATGTTGATTTAAATAATTCAGGACAAATAAATTTTAATATTAAAAAGAATCTTGAAACAGACTCTACTGAATTTTATGATCTTGCTTATGATTATATAAATGATTGTTTAAGAGCAGGCTTAGTTTTTAGAAGAGAATTTTATACTGATAGAGATGTAGAACCATCAGACTCTTTAATGTTTAGAGTAACACTTTTTCCATTTGGTGAAGCTAGATCACCTCTTATCGACAGATGAAAAAGAAAATTTACTTATTTTTTTTCGTAATAACTTTTTTGTTATTTCAAAATAAACTTGTATTTTCACAAATTGAAAATTCAATAATAATCTCAGTCGGAGATTATCCAATAACACGTTTAGATTTATTAAAAGAAATCAAATTAATCGCAATTTTATCGAATACACAAATCGATCAATCTAATAGGGAACAAATTAAAGGATTAGCAGTCAAATCTCTCATTAAAAGGAATATTAAAGAAAATGAGATCAAAAAAAGAAATGTTTACAGATATAATAAAAAACAATTAGAAGATTTGATAACAAGTACTTCAAAAAAAATAGGTTTAGATAAAAATGGTTTAAAAGAGACTCTTTTAAAGAATAATTTAAGTTATGAAGAATTAATAAAGAGGTTTGAAACTGATTTGAAGTGGAATTTTATGATTTTTCAAATTTATAAAAATAAAATATCACTCAACACTGCAGAAATTGAAAGTAAACTTCAATTAAGATTAGAAAACTTAAAAAACCCTAACGATCAAAAAATAGAAGTTCTAAAAGAACAAATTGTAAATTCTGAAAAAGAAAAAAAATTAAAGATGTTTTCTAACATGCATTTTTCAAACCTAGAAAGATCAATTCAAATTAATTTTTTATGAAAAATTTGATTTGCATTATAGCTGGAGAGCCCAATAGTATTAATTCTGAATTAATTGGTAAAATTTGGAAAAAAAAAAAATTATTTAAAAAATCTAAAATTTTTATTGTTGGAAACTATAAGATAATAAAAAAACAGTTTGAAAAGATTAAAATAAACATAAAAATTAAAAAAATCTCAAATATTGAAAAAGAGGATTTTAAAGACTTATCAATACTTGACATACCCTTAAATTTTAATGATCCTTTTAATGTTGCTACCAAAAATAAAAGAAATTATTTAATAAAGTCTTTTAATGTAGCAATACATTTAGCAAAAAATAAAAAAATTCGAGGTTTTATTAATTGCCCAATAAATAAATTAGATACATTTGGTAATAAAACCATCGGTGTTACAGAATTTTTAGCTAAAAAGGAAAAAGTTTTGGGTAAGGAGGTAATGCTGATCTATAACAATAAGTTATCTGTTTCTCCAATTACAACCCATATACAAGTCAAAAAAATATCCAAATCTCTTAGTAAAAAGTTAATTATAGATAAATTATTAACAATCGATAAATTTTATAAAAAAATTTTTAATATGAAGCCTAACATTGGTTTGTTAGGATTAAACCCGCATAACTATGAGCTTAGGGGTAATTCTGAAGAAAAAAAAATAATTATACCCGCAATAAGAAGAGTTAAAAAACTTAAAATAAAAGTAA
This sequence comes from Fidelibacterota bacterium, assembly GCA_002694025.1. Next base: position 4,588 of record NZKX01000148.1, read on the forward strand.
ACGGCCCACTTTCTGGTGATACAGCTTTTACCAATTTTAAAAATAAAAAATTTAATATTTTAGTCGGAATGTATCATGATCAAGTTTTATCTCCTTTTAAAACTATGTTTAAATTTGATGCTATTAATATAACTTTAGGTCTACCATACATAAGAGTTTCGCCTGATCATGGAACTGGACAAGATATAATAAATAAAAATA
>NZKX01000050.1 GCA_002694025.1 Fidelibacterota bacterium
CTGAAGACTTAGTATAAGATCTATTGTTTCTATATAAATATACAGTGTCTTGTTCCTGTTGATATGTAGGAAATGTTTTTATAAACTTTTGTGAAAAGTCTGATTCAATTGGGTGAAATTTTATTTTCTTATCAAAACCAATATTTGAGTCTATAAACCTAGCTAACCTGTTGCAAAGGCCACAATCACCATCTAAAAGCAAAATATCGATATTTTCATCTGACATGATAAAATATTTCTAATAATAGGTAAATATTAGGATGTAATTGATACTTAAACACAATGGATTATAAACTATAAATTACTTAAATATTTATAGATGTGATAAAAATCATTAACTAAACTTTAAAAGAACTGAGTATGTAGTAGAACATATTCAAATGTTACTTTACTATATATTAACCTGCTACTTATTACTTTAGCAAAACCATTTTTTTTACGGCTTTAAATTTCCCTGCTTGGATGGAGTAAATATACATTCCAGCAGCAACATCACCACCTGAATTACTAGTTCCATTCCAACTAGTCAAATGATAACCTGCTTTTTTTCTTTGATTTAATAATGTTTTTATGCTACTACCCTTAAGGTCAAAAATATTTATACTTACATAAGAATCTTCTGGAATACCATACTTTATTTGAGTGTAAGGGTTAAAAGGGTTAGGATAATTTTGATTGAGAGTGAATTTTTGAGGAGTAGGGTTTTTTATATTAATATTATTCATTTGATTTATATCAACAAATATTGAGAATGGCCCATTATTAGATGAAACGATACCAAAACTATCTGAAACATTAACATTCCAAAAAATGGTACCACTATTTAATTCAATCAAGCTAAATGTTTCAAAAAAATATGAAAACGGCACTGCAGTTTCAAAATTATATGTGTCAATTGTATCGTTAAAGGCATCCTCAACATTGAAAGAAAGAAAATAAGTTAAACTATCTCCATTATAGTCTAAGGATTCTTCCCATCTGAACAAAAGCGACTGTTCTTCGTTATCTGGGCTAATAACTAACTGATGGTTATCCACAGGGCTTACCAAGGAAAATTCGGATGGAGGAAAATTGATAGAATTGCATCCAACGTTGAGCGCACCCATAGTGGTTCCATTTTCTCCAGCTAGGAGACAAGGAGAGTTTTCAGCTAAAGTGTAATACCCATGTTCCAGCATACAAAACAAAGGATCTTGATTAATATTCCCAACTCCAGGCCATCCACCTTGTATATTTGAGAAAGAAATTGTTAAGGAATCAGGATGAGATATAATCTCCTCTGGAGAATCATTCCATAAAATAGAATTAGAAAAAACCGGTTGAGAATTTTGATCGGATAAAATACCACCTCCATTGGCAGCAGAGTTATTTGAAACTGTGACACGATTGTAATTAGGATTACTATTTAATACGCAATAGATACCTCCGCCTGAATTAGCTGCGTTATTATTTGCTATAATTACATTTTGAAATGTTGACATATCTAATTCTAAAAAAACTCCCCCTCCATTGTTCGAATAATTATTTTTTATTTCAGAATTAGTAATAATTGGATTTGAATTAAAACTATATATACCACCTCCTTGTTCTGAGGAATTATTTTTGATTATAACTTTATCGATCACAGAATTTGAATTGCCATTGAGGCAAATTCCACCACCGTTTGTTCCTAAGTTATTTTTTATTACCAAATTATCCAAGATAGGGCTAGATGATTCTATATAAATCCCTGCTCCTTGGCCATAAACACAACCTGCCCCATTTTGTATTGTGAATCCTGTAACTCTGCAGGTTGAATCAATATTTCCATAAATTGCCAATGTACAGTCAGTACTATCTCCATCTAAAATAGTACTACTTATAAAGCTAGTGTCATCTGTTGTTAGGTATAAGGACCCTAAAACTACATTTTTTTCGTACAACCAAATTTCGTCATAATAAACTCCGGGATGAACTAATATAGTATCACCCTCAGCACATCTATTGTATGCGAATTGAATGGTTGCAAATGGATTATCAATGCTACCATCATTATTGTTTGAGCCGTTCAATGAAACATGAAACAAAGAGCCATCATAAAAAGGTTCTGGCTCAGTAAAGTCATCTCCAAAAACATCACTTAGCTCCCAGGATATACCGGGCACCCACATTTCACCACCGTATTCGTAGGCACCCTGATCTGGAGCATTTCCCGTAAAATCATCAGTAACTCCATTTATTACAGTTCCTGCGTCTATAAGGTCCGAATCAGGAAGAGGTCTAAAATCATAATTTTCAGGATCTATTAAAAGATTTTTTATATCATCATTTGTTTCATAACCATTCCAGTTATGTTCATAAATGCCTGGAACGGGATAATCTTGATAAGAGCCACTTCTATGACCAGCAATTTTGTTTGCAGCATTATTACGAGTTATAGTTCCTTCATTCCCCCCTTGTTCTATCATTATAATAATATCATTTTTTTCTCCATTATCAAATACTGTGTTATTGAAAAGATTATGCTCATAGCCTTTTACCATTATTCCACCTTGAACATTCCAAATAACATTGTGATGCATTAAACCGTTATTTCCAGCACCATTACCATCAAACCTAGCTCCATATTTAATAGTGTCATGAAGCCAATTATATCGTATTTCAACTCCTGGTTGCTGCCCAACCATACATTGAATAAGAGCTCCATCGCTTTGCATATGCCCACTGTCAGACATATCATTAAGCTCTATTAACGCTTCATTGCCTGGATTGAGGGTAGCAGAGGCTCCAAGTTTATGCATCGTATTCATTCTAAAAATGTTATTAGAACCTCCCATTTGAATGGTTGTCATTAAGCCATTTAAATCTGTGGCTGTGTAGTCAATGTGATAAAAATAACAATCTTCAATTATATTGTTTCCTGAATACATTTCTAATGCTGCACCATCTGTAAACCGGAAGGCTGATTTGGATACTTTCGAATTACTACTTGATACAAAAATACTCATTTCTGGAGGCGTGTCAACTACTCCTAGCATTCTTTTGTAACAGCTAGGGTAAAAAAGATTACACCCTTCTACCAAACCGTAATCACTATTTGTAAATCTAAATGTAGTAGAAAAAAATTCAATATTTTTTAATTGTACATGATCTGAATTTGTTATATCAAAAGCATATGATTGTACTTTCCCTCTTATATTCATTTCGTTTGGATCTAATCCATCTGGGGGATAAAAGTATAAATCCCCAGTCTCGGGATTGAAAAACCACTCATTTTCATTATCTAGAAACTCTAATTTTCCTTCAAGAAAATAATCGTGATGTTTTAGTTTCCAATCTGGAACAGGATCATAAGTGAAAATATTACCAGAATGAGTCAATACTCTTCGAGTCCATGTCTTAAAGGATCCTACATTTAATATAGCTATAGCATCAACAATATTTAAGCCACTCTCCCCAAGATCCACTTCTCCATGAGGATCATCAATCAAAGTTCCATTTGAATATGCATTTTCATCAATGTCAATTGTCCCATGTCCCCAGTGATTCTCTTTATCCCATATGGATCCATCTTCAAATAATGCATTTGGCCACCGTGCCATTACCATTTCAGATCTGTCAACAAATAATTGCCATATGTCAAAATCAATTACCGTATGCCAAATATTATCCGAATATATTTGCCACGATGAATCAATTAACTTTGTACCATCTAAAACTACCTTTTCATCATTATAATTTGTAAAGATAATCGGAAATCCGTTTTCACCATTATTATTTTCCAACAATATGGCTTCATGATATAATCCTTGCCGAATGTAACAAATATCTCCATAAGAAATAACGCTTGCTGCTTTTTGGATAGTTTTAAATGGTGTACTTAAAGAAGTGCCATTATTTTCATCATTACCGTATGTACCTGAGACATAATACTCAGTAGAAGAAATAATTGAGATGTTCAATATCAAAATAGTTTTAGCTATAATTCGCATATTATTCTAAGTAATAAAGTAATAATGATTATCTAAACACTATTCAAGCATATTTATGGAAATTTTCTGCAGCCTCAATCGTATTTTCCACAAGCATAGCAATGGTCATTGGACCGACCCCACCAGGAACTGGAGTGACGGCCTTTGAAATTTGTGTTACTTCTTCCCAACAAGCATCTCCAACTATAACATAACCTTTTTCGGAATCATTATTTATCCTGTTTATACCAACATCTATAATAATTGAATCCTGTTTGATCATGCCCTTAGTCAGGTAATTTGGTACTCCTAATGCAGCAATAACAACATCCGCATCTCGTGTAAATTTTTCTATATTCTTTGATCCAGAATGACAAATTGTTGTGGTGCTATTAGCATACTTAGACTTCAAACTTGTGAGGATAGAAATTGGCCTACCTACAATATTACTTCTACCAAGAACAACAACATGTTTTCCACTTAAACTAATATCATAATATTCCAACATTCTCATTATTCCCTTAGGAGTACAAGGAATGAATCTTGGAGTTCCAATTGCAAGAAAACCCGCATTTTCAGGATGGAATCCATCAACATCCTTAATTGGATTGATAGAATTAATAATAGCCTTTGAATCAATATGATCTGGTAGAGGAAGCTGGACTAATATCCCATGGTAATTATCGTCACTATTAACTTTTTCTATAACTTGAATTAGTTCCTTTTGGCTACAATTTAAGGGAAATTTAAAAGTTTCGGTTTTCATCCCTAAATTGTGAAATCTCTTAGTTTTCATTTTTATATAAATTTTAGATGCAGGATTTTCCCCAACTAAAATTGCGGCTAAGCCAGGTTGTATATCGTTTTTCAATAAAAACTTAACTCTACCTTTCAAGGTATTGTAAACGCTATTAGATACTTCCTTTCCAGAAAGGATAGTACAATTTCGCATAATTATATTATGTAAAAGATGTTATAATGAGTCATCAATAAGTTCAATTAGCGTAGATATTTTTTCTTCAACTTCACCTGCGCCACTATCTCGATCTTTTCGTGATGTGAATAGTTCATCGGTTATATTCATTGCAGCAAGTATAGCTATCCTGGTTGACGATTGAGTTGTAGAAAACCCAGATTGAACCTCTATCATTTTTTCATCTAAATAGGCAGCAATTTTTTTTATGTAATCTGCATCCGCAGGAGCTTTAACGGAATATTCCTGCCCGTATATAGAAATTTGAACTGTATTATTAGATTTTGACATAAAAATTTATTTATCTAATTGGTCGATTAAATGAACAAGATTTTTAACTTTTTCTTCAATTTTAGACAATTTAGAATCCTCCTTTAAAGCATTCTTCTTAACTGCATTTCGAGCCTTTTCTCTTTCCAAGGCTGAAATCATTTCACGAATTTTTAACTCGAGTTCATTTAGTAAGCTTAAATCATTCATGCCCTTAATTTAGCATGAAATTTC
>NZKX01000051.1 GCA_002694025.1 Fidelibacterota bacterium
TCATTAATCTTTGAATAAGTTTTAACAAAATTAGCGCTCGACAATAAACTGAACAAAGATTAATTCGCACTATAACAGTTTTCATTAAATTCTTCATTCTAAAAATAATTTCTTTTGACTTTAATCTAATCTTTATGCTTTTAAAACATAATATGCTTGCTAAAATTTTTACCAGCTTCTTACTTTACCATTCCTTCACATTCCCATTTTACTGCCAACTTCAATCTGTTCAAGTAGATTCAAAATTAAATGGTATTATAGTAAAATTAGAATTAGACTCATTACCAGATTATAAAAACATCTCAGGTTGGCAATCTGATAACGATTGGTTCTACCTTACTCTTTACCAATGCAAAACACCTTTAAATGGAAGTATTTTAAAAAGTGTACATGAAGACATACTTAAGTTTGAAATAATTGAAAATGAGGAATCTTTGCAATTAGGAATCAAATCCAAAGAACCTATTGATCAGTTCAATTTTTCAACTCCTTTTAACAAAAACACTATTATTGCATCGCTTCACTTCTCTACGAAAATTTTGGCAACTGGAAATAAAAATAAAACTATTAATCACCACTTTGATGATGTCGGTATTTCAATGGGTATTAAAACCTGGTTGAACACGACAGGAGTAGGATTAACTATATCCGGTTTGGTGAGGGAAGATAAAATGACCGAAAACTTCCATTTTAAGGCAGGATTATCAATAATTATAACTACATTTATTTTAGATAAAATTTTAAGGAATTTTTAATGAGCTATATGGTATTTTATTCCATTTTCTTGGCCGTTGCATTTATTTGCATGGGTTTTTACATACGTCTAAAGTATAAAGACAAGTTAGATGATTTGGATCCTTAGCCTTATAACTATCTACAGCATAAGTGCATCTGATTCCTACAAAAATTATTCTGTACAAGAATCTTACGATATTCTTTCTATGGATAGTGTACATGTTCACGCTACAACGCATGTAACAAATATCATTCGCAATGGAAACGATAACCTATTCAATACTGAAGTAAAAATTTTAGAGGATTTAGGTCTTTCTATACAAAATGGAAAAGTAATTGCTAATACACCAAACGACCTAAATCAAATTTTTGAAACAGAGCATTTTAGATTTCATTATGCAATTGAAGGTTATGACGCAGTATCAAATGTGGATTATATCTTACAGATGGCAAATGTGTTTGAGAATGTTTACCTTTTTTATATTGATACTTTAGGATTTTCTCCACCTATTAAAGATCCAATTTCCAATGATGACTTATATGAAGTTTTTATTGAAAACTTACCAAGTTACTTTTTTGGGATTACCTATACAAAAAACTCCTCAGTTGCTAGCCCATCATGCGTAAGCTACATCAAGATGAGGAATAATTACATTGGCTCGCAGTTTAGTGATAAAACAGAATTGGAAAATATTCAAGTTACTGCAGTACATGAATTTTTTCATGCAATTCAATTTAGCTACAATTGTTATGAAAAGTTTTGGTTTATGGAAGCTACTGCTGTCTGGAGCGAAGATGAACTATATGATAATGTTAATGACCATTATAGATACATATCGTCTTGGTTTTCTAACACAGATAAACCGCTTAATGAAGAAGGCAGTCACATGTATGGATCCTTTATTTTTTTTCAATATATTGATGAGCATTTCGGCGGGCCAAATACTATAAAGCTCTGCTGGGAAAAATCTATTGAATTTGCTAGTCCTATTCAAGACAATAGTATAAAATCTATTAATGCAGCCTTAAATGATTTAGGGTCGTCTTTTGATGAAGTTTACCAAAAAATGAGAATAGCCAATAAGATAATGAATTCGAATGCAGGTATATATTCATATGAGGAAGCAGATGGATATATTTCAGCTGGTGCTAACATAGACGAAATAAATATTTTTTATCAAAAAGGGGAAGTTCAGCAAAAATCATATTTTAATCTCGATCTTTTTCAAACAAATTATTATCAAGTTCACACTTCCAACCCAATAGAAGTTGAAATAATACCCCATAATGAGAATGTTCCCATGTTATCTATAACAAAACTTCAGGATAAAAATCAATGGTCCATTCGATCTGGAAATAAAATTAATATTGATACAGAAATGGGTATTGAATGGATTACTTTTTTAGTTTCAGCGCTTGGCTCTGAGGAACAAAACTGGGACTACACTCTCGAATTTAAGGACGGATTCTCAGAAGATTTTACTATGAGTAATCCTTTTCCTAACCCCTCTTTTGGAAAGCCAGTTTTATTTTCAATAGAAACTGTAAGCAAACAAAAAATAGCAACAAGTATTTATAATGTTCTGGGACAAAAAGTATGGGCTCCAAAAAAAGGATATCTAGATTCTGAAATAAATGATTTTGTATGGAATGGCGTTAACAATGAAGGTAAAAAGGTTTCAAGTGGGTTATATTTTATTGAAGCAGTTGGGGAGAAAAAAAAATTTATACATAAAATAGTTTTTTTTAAAGATGAATAATTTTGATTTATAAGGATTCAATCAACTTTCGAGAATCCTTCAAAATTTGAATATATTCATTTTTACCCGTTTTAAATCTTTCTTCGAGCTGAGTAGGCATATTTTTTTTTGGAATTAGAACAACTGAGCCTCCCAATTCTTTCATAAGTACTTTTTCCATATTTATTAAAAAATTTTCAAAGGAGTCAAGCTTTAATCTATTTGACTCTAACGTTTTAGATATATCAATAATTTTCTTAGAACGTGATGAATTTGTGTCATCAAAGATAGCTTCATTAAGTTTTTGATTAAAACGATCGATATTTTCTTGTCCTAAATTTCTTCTATATTGTAGATCATATATTGAATTTTTGTATTCTAAACATTCTTCTTCAACAAAAAATAAAACTTGCTTGGTAGACTTAAATGTTTTTTTCAATTTTTTTATATTTTTTCGATAGCTATCCATACTCTCTTTTATCCTTTCTCTGCTATCATTAAATAAATCTCTATAGCTAATAGAATTATTTTTAGGAATATCATCAAGGCTATAAGATGCTTTATTCTTCATTTTTTTTAATAATTTTGATATTGATTTATATGTACTATCAATATATTTAAAATCTGTTTTTATTTTTTGATAAGGTTTATCTAATTTTTGGTAAAGACGAGAATTTTTTTTTTTATAATAATCAAGCTGAGGCAGCATGATTTTATTTAATGATTCGATATCTACTTTTGTTTTGGCCAACCACTCTTTTGTATCAAGCACTCTTACATCTAAGGAATGTATATCTGTAAACTTCCATGTTTTTGTTTTGTTGAAGCAGGTGGTAAAAAAAAACAGGGCAACTACATATGTAGCTACCCTGTAATAATGTACATAACTAATCAATATTACAGATTACCTTCATTCTCCATACGAACCAAATCATCATATCCACCAACAGGTTTACCTTCTATTATAATCTGGGGAACTGTCCTCCCACCTGTTTTGGTAAACAAATCTTCCCTGCTCCAACCTTTTTCTTCAATGTCAATTTCTTCATAACCAAAGCCTTTATCATCAAGTAGCCTTTTTGCCATTTGACAAGGTCCGCACCATGATGTTGTATATATTTTAATATCTTTCATTATTTCAGCATTAATAATTTTTGAATCTCCGAATGTTCATCGGTTTTAACCAACACAAAATATGTACCTGAACTTAGACCAATTCCCTTAGAATTCTTACCATTCCATGTAAAATTATGATGTCCTTCAACCAAAATACCTTGATATAATTTTAACACCTGCCTTCCTAAAATATCAATTATGCTAATTGAAACTGGGCTAGTATACGGAATAAATAGATCGAACTTAGTTTTTGGATTAAAAGGATTTGGGTATGCCTTACTCAGATAAAATCTATCAAGAATATAATTATCATCAACATCCAAAGGTCCAACATAGTTATCAGGAGACTCTGTTGTAAACCGAATGGCTAGACCATCTGATAAAGGAGCTGCTCCAGGTGAGTATACATTATTAAAAACGTACTGAAGACCGTAATTTTTATTGGGTGATTCAATTCCAACAGTAGAGTAATTTTTTGTGACATCAACATCATCAATATGTAAATATTGAAAATCGATAACTCCATCTCCAGTCTCTGTAGGCATTGATATTTGATCATAAAGAATAATTTCAAAAGTTTCCTCGGTTATCTCATCATATCCGTTCAAAGCTCTAGACCATTCAATGATAAATCTACCATTTTCCTCATCATACCAGGAATAGACATTAATCCATCTATCTATATTCCCATCACCATCATAGTCTATCGTCTCTAAATCATCCGAAAAAGGAGCTAGTAGGGCTTTTGGTCCCATGTACATAGGGATCGACATATTCCAAAAGTAGTCAATATCACAAGGGACAAAGGATGCCCAACCATTTGAATTAACAGTTATGCTTTCATATAAAATTCCATGGTATTGAAAAGGGAATGGTAATTGAAGATCAACATGGTCATCATCATCTAATTGATGATGAACCCCATTTTCCCCGCCAAATTGAGGATCTAACTCAACCCAATTAAATTCTGGTTTTGCAGAAAAACCAACATCTGTATTATCATATGCCCAATAGCCATAATCATTAGGTGCAACTGGATAATTTGATGTAGGAATTTCTACATGCATTGGAACACTTTGAGTAAAGAAAATATTGCCATCTTTTTCAAAATCAACCTGAAAAGTAATATCACTTCCATATGCAACATTGTCCAACGATATATCATAGTTTGTTTGATGAGTGCTAGATTCAAAAGGTAAGAAAATATTTGTACTATTTGAAGATCCATTTGTAAGAACAAAAGCTCCCTCAGATAAAGTAGTTAATAAAATATTCACACCATCATAAAACCCACTGGAGTAGTTGTTAATTAATAAACTGGGGCTATTGACAGATGAAGGAATGCCAGCGCCTATAAAATCAATTCCAAAAACAGGTTTCTCAATTTCTATTGAAAATGTAAACAATGTAATACCCTCTAAATCTTGAACTTTAGCTAGTATACTTTCGCCAATGTTAGTACCATAACATGTGAAATTAACAGATGGCAGGGTCGCGGATGAATTCGGAGCAATGGAAGGTATATTCAGAGAAAATGTATTAGGTGATACATTATCCATAAAGACTAATTCGCTTTGAATCACATCTGATTCATTATTTGATTCATTTTTAAAAGTCAAAGTTAAATTAATATTTTCAGATAAGGCGGGAACTTCATTTCCATTTGCAGTTTCAATATCAATATCTTCTAGAGAAAGATCGTTATTATTATCTTCAATAACTACATTTAAGTACCCTTGTACAAACCCGCTTTTGTTAGAATAAACGTCAAGATTTGTTAATCCTTCAACATCTATTGAAGAAATAAATCTACCTTCATGATCAGAAATTCCTTTTGCAAGTATCTCACCATTACTCATAACGCTAATTACAGCCTGATTTACAGGATATTCATTTGATGAAGTCAATTGCAGCTCTAAAAACCCTTCCGAGCTATAAATTGGTTGGATATTAAAATTAAATTCTTCTGGAGTATCCAAATATACTTGTAGCGATGGGTCACCTAAAATATTGTACACATTTGAATAAAATTCTTGTGCTTCTCCTGGACCATTCTGAGCTGGGAATTCCTTAACCAGCCCGGATTGTCCAGCCTGCATAGCTGGCCCAAGCTCAACTACATTATGGTTAAGCATTGCATCATACATGTAAGCATTTATTACGTTGTTATATTTAGTGCTTGTGTGCAAATCAGAAGGACCAATAAAAGCAACGCCTCCTTTTGGAACGGTAGGTGTACCTCCTCGAATTACTGCCTCAGCTAAGCATGGATCAACATTATTTGCAAAATCATTTGAATTACAAACATAACTAAAAAATACAGGGGTTAGCCAGCCATTATTTAGATTATTCACATCATCAACATGGAATTCAGGATAATGCCATCCATTTGCATCTCCCCAACCTCTGTAATTAACAATACCAACGCCTTCATTTATTGATGGTATTATATAGGGTGCACCTTGCTGAAAGGGTGGATAAAAAACAGTATCTACTTCGCTGTACCCATGATATAGTAGCTCATCCCTAAGCCAATAAGAAGTCCATTTAGGGGTAATTGGAATGGGATAGGTATTAGCATAGTTTCCTGCAACAATAAGTCCACGATCAAGCCAATTTTGATCAAATGCAAGTGGGTTCCTCACATATTGGATTGTTTTTGACATAATTACAGCTAGATCAGATAGGGAATCAATGGACAGTCTCCCAATGAAAACATCAGGAATAACATCATTGCCTAAAAGGTGAGTGTATTCCTGATCTGTAACATCATTCTCTGGGCCATAGTAAAAGGAAGGAAATTCAGCAAAGCCATCTACATCTCCAATTAGCAAAACATATTCAAGCATAGGATCCGACATCAAAACATTATAAATAGTATTCTTTACTTCTGAAGCATTTCCTCCAGATTCTGATAAGGATTTCAAATATACATCAAAGCCTTGAGACTTCTTAAATGAAACAAATTCACCAAGATAATTAACCACGCCATCTGGAGCAATGATTAGATAACTACCCCTTTGAGGATTTATTTGTGAGGGGAGAATATCATAATTGCTCAGAATCATGTTTGAGAACGCTAGAGGTATATTATTTGTAATTATCTGATCTTTTGAACTTCCACGAAAGGGTAAGTCTGCGCTAAGTAGAATATTAAGAATTAAAAATAGATTAATTAATTTTTTAAAATAATACATTTCTTTATTGCCTGCTCTTTAGAAGATTCTAGTTGAATAAAATAAACTCCCGACCCAAGGGGGGTTCCGTTCAATTCATTTAGATCTAATAAAATATTATGATCTCCAGATTTTAAATCAGAAAAGGTTTTAGCCAATATAATTTGGCCTAATAAATTATATACTTTTACTATTGTTTTACCACCAGAATAACTAGATAATCCTAGCTGAAACTTTCCATAAGATGGGTTAGGAAATAATGAATGGATTTTTAATGGAATCTTTGGCATTGATTGACCATTAATTTCTTGGATACTTAAGTAATTATCATAAACAGGAAACAGCTTTAATTCGTAAATTTCCCAACCTTTGTAATTCACTGTTTCATCTTTATGAAATTCTAACAATAACTTTACTTGTGAAAAGATGGAATTTGTTTCAGCACTTATAAAATCTTGTTGAACGGTCTCCCAGTGATCTCCTGTCCAGGACTTAAAAGAAAGCAAACTATCATTATCATCTAATAAGGATATTGAAATATAATCATGATCCCATTCGGTTTCATATTTATGTTTTATTGACAAGGCTAAACGATTACTACTATTTACATCTATCAAGTCAGATTCTATCCACTGAGTACTTGAAGAAACATCACTATTGGAATAAAACGTATTATTTTGCGTTTTTAAAGTATTCCCATTTTCTATGCACCATGGTCCAACACTATTTTCCAAAATTGACTCATTGTTAACTATAATTGGCTGCACACTTTCATAAATCACATTGAGAGCTTTATCTGAGTTTACAAAAATCGTCTTCGCCCAGGGGACATGAACTCCATCCATACCAAACTCAAACCTGTACTCTCCTTCTTTCAAATTAAAAAAATTATCTCCGGAGGAAATATTAATGGAAATTTCACTATGTTCATTAATTATGGTTCCACTAATAGTATTTGTTGTCATTTCATCATGTAAAAGTTTGATATTAACCTGATGACTTTCTGAGGGGACAAGGTAAATATTGTTTTCTGTTATACCGCTATTATTTGCGACAAGAAGAATATTATGCTCTTCATAGCCTTCCGCTCTAAAAGAGAAATTATAAGACCCCACCTCTAGTATCCTTCTATAACGGCCAAATTCATTGGTTAATCTCGGTTTAAGTACCGAACCAGTATGTTCAGCTACCTCAACAATTACTCCTTCCAAAGGCTGATTAGTAGTAGCATCGAAAACTTTTCCTGTGATTTGTGCAGCATCTGCATAATAGCCTATTGTTCTATCCATCAAGTAAATCATAGCTGGCTTGTTTCTATCAATAGTATCTTCAATTAGTAAACTATCCGGCTGAAGATTAGATGTCCCACACTCTACTAAGTATTGAATACAGCCAGTCTCTCTATAAAACCAGTCATGTAGTTTTCCATTCCTAGAGCCACTAAAAACAGAGAGATATGTACTTGTCCCATCTTCAGTACTAATGTTGCCTGCGAAATAGTCTGCAATAGATTTCATTATGCCTAAGTCTGGAGATTCTTTAACTCCCTCCCATTTCCAAGAGGTGAAAATTTTTTCCGATAAGTTTCCTGATCGGGAACTGTGCCAAACAATAGAAAATACAAAATCATTTTCTAAAGCAAGATCTCTAATAGCTATAGCTTCAGCCTCTGAAAAAGGCTCTGAGCCTTTATAATAGTCATAGTGTGAGGCATAATCAGAATTGTCTGGTTCTAAAAATGTGTCTCCAAATGCCCAGTTAAAGCTAAAATTTCTATTCAAATCTACACCGTCAACATCATTTCCGATCGATGGATCATAGTCAAATATGTTATTTGGGAAAGGACCATTTGGTGATAAATCTCTTTTATTTTTTCTATAACTGAGGTCTAATTCATCATGAACTACATTTAAACCTTCTGGATTTGCTGTTGGTATTATCCAAATCTCAAGATACTGTTTTAGTATATTCATATGAGACGTAATACTAGGTCCAGGAAATAATAGATCATTAATTAAATCCATTACAATTTCTACACCTAAGATTTCTTCTGCATGGACCTGCCCAATAAAAAGGACTCTTGGCTCATCTTCCTTCAAATGGGCATTGTCTGATATCTTCACTGCTAAAATCGGGATATTTTCCTGCGTAGAGAAGCCAATTGTATCTAAATGATAAAAATCATTTATATCCTGCAACTGATTTAAAGAATCGAGAACACCGTATATTTCACTCACAGAGTGGTACCGGTCATCCAAAGATTGGGCCATTAGCATCGGTACTATAAATAAATAAATTACATACTTCATGTTTTACTTTAGATATGTTACCTTACCTTTTACTATAGTGTTATTTGTAGAAAATTTATATAGGTAAACTCCACTAGATAGTAACTTGCCTTTTTCATCAGAGCCATTCCAAAACACTCTTTGGTTTCCGCCTAAACTTGGCAGAATTAATCTTTCATAAACTTTTCTTCCGCTCAAATCATATATGGAAAATGTGACAGACTCTTTTTCTGGGATGCTAAAGTCAAAATATGCTTGCCCATTAAAAGGATTTGGGTAAGCTGATTCTAAATGAAACTTTTTTGGTGAAATGCTACAACCCTGGCAATTTGGGTTTGATGAAAGTAGTGTAGCTTTCATTAATGTTTTGCCATAATAATTAGCAAGGTCTTCTTTACCTGAGCTTCTATAATCTACCCAATCAAGAAAATATTCCTCCCCTGAATGCTTAGTTATGTTAACATCCTGTTGCTTGTGATAAGCTATGCAAATAGGAATTCCATTAATATCAGTCGTCATGCCCTGGCCAATGATATATCCACTTCCATATAAGTCAACTCCATTTATTAACAATGGATCAGAATTGTAATATCCTCTTTCATCTTCCCAAACAATCAAAAATTCATTATCTTGTACAAGTGACATTGTAGGATTATATTGATTTGTAGTATCATTGGTAAATTGAACGTCTTGATTATTTGATAATCCAACCTCAAGATCAATTACTTCACCGAAAATTTCAAAATCAGATCCGTTTCTATAATCCTCCCATGTTACTAATGCATGAGTTTTACTTTGGTTTAATTCGAAGGAAAAGTTAACTTGATCATTGTCAGCATCTGATATGGTTATCCCTCCTTCGCCCCAAATAGTTTCTCCTTCCCAGCTTATCATTTGAGCGTAGATATCTGAAAAATTACCATCTTGCGACCAAACAGCAAGCAATCCGCTCTCATCTGTAATAGTTTTTACCTTTAGATTCCTTGAATCAGAAGAAGGATCACTTAAACTATTTCCATTTGGATTCCAACCAATTTCAATATTTCCTTCGGCATCTATTTTTGTATACTTTAGCGATGAAGCAGGCCAAGCATCTTCCATCCAAAAAATCATATATTTTCCATCAGGAGTTGGAGAAATGGCCATCATATAATCATCTGCATTTGAGCTTACTAGTTCCACTCCATTACTTGCTAAAGTAAAGTTTCCATTAGCATCGAGCTTTTGATAGTAAATATCATAATTAAACCCCCTACTTTCTGACCAAACACATCCAACACCATCAGGAGTCTCAAAAAGCATTGCACTCCTCATGTCAAAAACTGCCTCTAAAGCGATTCCCGAAGAGTCCCACACGTTTATTAAATCTTCGTTTAATCTATTAATTCTAATGAATTTTGGAGAAGAAGATCCATCAAATGTTGCTGTGTAGAATCCACTAGAAGTATGCAGGAATACTGGTAATGAAAAATCAGTTTCAGATGAAGAATTATCACCAAATGAAACCTGGTTACCGTTTATGAAAGATGGTGTTAAATTAATCAATTTATTGCTGTATATTTTCTTTGAAGCTCTATTATCTTCCCAAACGTGCAGTAAATCTTGTTCACCCAATCGATATGTCTCTATATAGTTCACATCACCATCCAAGCCATTCATCGCTACTAATCCGTTATCATCCCATACTTGCTCGAAATTTGAGTCGATTTGTTGAACCATTAGATTTATACTTCCTGACCCTTGATCTGCATAAATAGCAAAAATACCATTTTGCTCATCACCACTCAAAATTGGAGAAAATTGATAGCCATCATTATTTGAAATAACCATTGGGTCAGCTAAGGTTAAATCACCATCAGAAGTAATGTTTTGGAAGAAAATATCAACATCAGGGAATGATCCTCTTTCCCAAATCACAGAAACACCTCCTTGCGTGTTGGCAGTAAATCTAGCACTAAAGTCAATATCATTTACAAGGTCTAACCGAACTCCATCTCCCCATTGAGTATCCCCTGAGGTATTAATTTTTTGAAAATACTGATCCCCGTCAATGGGGTCATCTCTTAAGTCTTTCCAATTAACAAATACCTCCCCCATGCTATTTCTTTTTACTCTTGGCGCAGTTTGCAAAGCTGAGTTAGAAGAAACCGATTTGGGCTCTGGAAAAACCAATCCATCTTGATTCACAAATTGGTAAAGAACCTTAGAATCTTCATCTCCCTTTTTCCAGGCTAAAAAAGAAGTATTATTATTTATAAAAGTTGCTCTGGGTTTTAATTCTTGTTCAGTTGTGCCCGCAATAAGAAAACCGTTTTCTTGAAATGTCACTGACATATCCATGTTTAATCTTTGACCGTAGATATCGGCATTGGCGCCTTCCCTAAAATCTGCCCAGGCTATAAATGCTTGGTTGTTACCAGCGTATTCGATTGTTTTAGCATTTTGGTTTCCTCCTTCAATTACAATAGGGACACCAGTTCCAGGTGCCACAATTGTATGATCAAATGAAACGTGTGTTCCGTAGATATCATCGTCCACTCCACTTCTTTTATCTTGCCATGTTATAAAAACCCCTCCTATGCTATCTGTACACATATTAATTGTGATCTGCTTTCCTATAACTTGTGCAAGAGCCACACCATTTGAATCCAATAATATTTCTCCATTACTGTCCACATGTTGAAGAAAGATATCACCCTCCGCATCAAACCTATAATCTACCCAAGCAATAAAGGCTCCTCCTTCTCCATCTGTAATAGCGACTGGGTCTTCCTGCCTCCCTGGTAAGTTAGTAATAACTGCACCGTCCAGGCCCCATAGTAGATTTCCATTTTGATCAATCTTGTGTGCGAATATATTCCTCATTCCGTAACGCGTATCTGACCAAACGAAGATTCCTTCTCCGGTCTGCCCCGGTGCAATTGTACGGTACCATTCGATATGCACCCCTTGTCTTATTGGTGCACCGTCACTATTGTTAAACCCAGATGCATTCAATTGCAACATGATGCAAAAAGAAATTAATAACTTACTTTTCATGATTTTCCTTTTTGAAATATTTTAAGTGATTTATTCTATTGAATAATTGAAATTAATTGTAAACCTTCCCGTGAACACACCAATAATCTACCCTCCCAAAAGGTAGACATGTAAGTATAACCTATTGAAAAAACGCCCCTTTCAATTGGATTACTAGGATCAGATATATCGTATAAAGCAATGCCTCGAGAGCCTACTGAAAGAGCAGCTATATTATTGTAAACAGCTATGTGATCCACAGTAAAATCCGTAGCAAAATCTATAGTACCCATATTACTTGTTTCAAAATTTTCCATTGGTATATACGAAGCACCTGCATTGTCGCAAGCAACAAAAACACCGGAAGAAGTTATTTTCACTTTTTCTGCATTTCCTTGAGTATCCACTCTTCCTACTAAAACAGGATCTGCACCTAAAGAGTCAATAGAAAATAATTCAACCCCTAATTGATCCACTGCCATTGCTATGACGCTTTCTCCATCGGAATCAATACCTAACGGTTTACCTGGTGTATAAATTTCTGATCCCCCAAAAGGAGTCCAATTTATAAACTCTATTCCAAAGGCACTCGTAGTATCTAAATTATAATAATGCCATTTCATACCATCATCGTTATCCGCAGAATACATAACAAATTGATCATTATCTGAATGGAATGATATAAAGTCTTTGGTCCTTGCGCTCATTATTGTGTTTCTATATTCAAGTGTGTCAGAGCCATCAAAGTGAAAAATTTTCACATCTTGATTGGATTCTGATAAAAATATTAAACTATTAACCGAGTCGCGCCTAATTAAAGCAACATCTTCAAACTCTAAAAAGGTTCCACCCTCCTCATACCCTGTAAAATCATGCATGAGAGTATAATCCTCAAGATCCCATATCTGTAAACCTGATTGTCCTGCGGCAACATAAGCCTTTTCCCCATCAAAAGTGACGGATCGAGCAAACCCTTTAGTTTCAAACACATTCTCAATTAGAATGCTCCATAGGTTGTCCGCATCCGGTTCCATGCAACTTTGGAAGCATAAAAAGATTCCCAATGTTATTTTTTTAATATTTATCATAAATAAAATCCCGTTCTATGTTAAGCCAAAACTGTAATTGTTTAAAACTTTTTAAATTTTGCACCCATTCATATTTTGAATCTGTTTTTCGAGATCGTAAACGAACAGAAATTTTTATAGAAGTTTCTTCTCCAATATTTTTACGAAACCACATACTCAATTTTTGATCAGAATGACTACGGCCTGCATGCAAGACATCATTTGGGTCCTCAGCATCATATATTCTTTTTTCTGATCTAAAAGAGGCTCCTAGAGAGTTGATAAAAGGTACTCGATTTTTTATTGAAAATGGTAAGTATATTTCCTGGGTATTATACGATCTATCAAAGCTACTAGGTCTCTCAGTCCCTAGATGAGATTCACTTATTGCTCTTCCTTGGTTTACTTGAAGTGCAAGCGTTCCAATCCTTTTAAATTTATAATTAAACCTTAATTTTATATAAGGTATATCTAAATCAAATTCAGTGAAAGGCCTAGTATAATATCTTTGTAAAAGCCCTATCCCCATTGAGCCCCAAGATCGTCGGCTAAATCGATGTGTTAAGATAATAGAATTATCTCTGTCTGAGAAATAACATGCTTCTAACGCACTACTGCTTATATCCCTATTTACATAATGTCTCAAGTAGAATTTATCTAAGTGATTTAAAGAATATTTTAGATTTTTATAAGAACCCCATTTATAGATAATATTGGCAGTTCCTGACCAATACCTCTTTTCAGGGGTATCAGCATAATTTGAAAATGAAACTTTAGAGCCAAATGAAAGATTTTTATTGTTTTTAATAAATAAATCTTTCTTTAACGATAATCCAATTTTAGTTACAAAGCTATCAAAGTGATTTGAACTTCCTAAAATCTCGGGTTTTTGACTGGCATTATCTATCTCATTTTCTGAAAATCGAAATACATTACTGTCGTACCCGCTTCCAAAATTAAAAGTATAATCCCAGGGAGTGCTTCCATTTACCAATGAAAAAAGTAAAATAGAAATGTAAATATGTAGATTGCCTCTCATTAGTAAAGTATAAAACGGGTAAGTACAGCTTTATGCTTATCAGGAATTTCAATGGAATAATGATGCTTTCCTTTGGGAACCTTTATCTCACAAGTTCGCCATTTACCTGGCACCTTATCTAACCGCTTTAAAATAAATGAATTTGAAGATCTCTCTGTGCTGAAATAATATGTACCAATAATTTTATTTTTTTCTTTTACTTTGATACGGTAAGACTCTTCTTGCCCCATTGAATCAGAGAATTGCAATCTACTCATAATTCGAAGCGTTTTCTCGCCGCTTGCTTCAATTTTAAGCGGATATTGAGAAGTACATTCGTAATAAGCAACATCGCTGTCTCCTACCTTAATTTTTAAAGAATTCTGATGAATCAATGGCTGTAGGATCTGTTTTTTATTTGTAACAACACCAAATTCTTTCGATAAAACTCTCATGAGAACTGGGTACTTTAGCTTTTTATCTGGGTAAATAACGACTTTATGCGTCCCAGAATTAAGATTTATAAAGTAATTACCTGAATAGGTATACTTATGTTTAGGATGCTGAATTGATTTAATCGACTTTTGGACTTTATACCTGTGATTAACACTTATAGTATCTTTATCATTTAAGATAATGCTATAGCTATATGGCTTACTCTTGTTTTTTTTCTTTAAAACAGGATATCGTGAAATGAATTCTAGTCTTGTTGGACCGTTTATAGAATAATAAAGCCCTTCGGCTTCAGCTGGGTAATATAGTCTTCTTTTTCCATTTATAATTAAAATTTCTTTTTTTTCACCATCCTTTGATGGCTTTAATAATTTTGCTTCAATGGGTACCCACAAAAACAAAAATAAGTATATATAATATTTAAAGTAAACTATCTGGCTCATGTTGCATCAAATGTTGTTTAATGTTCCTTTTACTTATAATTCCAACAGTAAATACGCTTCCCGATAGAATCAATAAACATAGTACAGCTACAGAAAGACTATAGCGCTCTACTGCGTATAAACTTCCAGTTCCAATTTCAGGGAGAGGAATAGGCGCAAAAGGAATCTTATATTGTTCTGTCAGAGGTCTAATATTAAGTATGTGAAGACCAGGAACGTCAAAATTTATAAATTTTGAAAAGACACCTTCTATGCCTTCCGGACGACTAATATTAACTAAATCAGTCCTTTTGACAATCCCAGGAGGTAATAACTTTGAATTAAAACTTGTACCTAAGCTCGCTACCCCACCTCCAACATTAATTACGGCTTTATAACGGTTAATTGGAATGAATGAAGAATAAATACCCATCCTTGTTTTTATATTCTCAGCTAACCTTTCACTCTTTATTAATGGAATACTATGAAAGAATATATTATCTGTTATAATTTTTCTGCCAGAGGGAGAAAGTAACCTTCCCATGTCATTACGACCACCTATCGAAGCAGCAACACTTCGGTGCAGAAAAAGATCATTTTTCGCTAACGCGGACTCCATGTCAAGCCATGTAAAATCTAATTGATTGGCTCCCCATTGAGAAGCACCTACACTTGAAATTATAACAGGGATAACTTTCATGGCCTGGCAGGCTGATAAAACTGCTATGTTTGCTCCTGGCATGGACCCTGTCATTAATACTGCAACTGTATCGTTGACTTGCAAGTTTAATTGACTCATGAGATCGACTATTACAGCAGAAAAGTTAGGATCCAATGTCGTTAATTTTGAATCTAGATCGCCTTCATCTGTTGTTATTAAACTATATGGGCTACCCACAAGTCCGGTCTCATTTGGATCATTTTCAATGTCTACAAATACACCTTCTTCCATTCTTGTATTTTTCAATATTTGCATTCCTTTCCACATTAATTCTGCAGCAACAACTTTTTGATCAAAAGAGGAAGATTTTTCTATAATTTTAAAATTAATAGTTATAATAAAACATAAAAGAGCTAATAAAGATAAAGCAACCAAAGTAGATGTCTTCTGTATAGCTGGAATGAAAGGTCTTTTTTTATAATCGTTCAAATATAGCTCCACCAAATAGTATGATAATTGCAAGTTTCACCAATACTGCGGTTAATATTACAACAGATATAGTTCTTATAACCCCTTGCCGATCCATCCAATTTGCAATCAGGCCAGGTATAATGTTACCTATTACTGCTAATGAAGTATCATCGAGTGTGAAAAAAATAAAGTTCCTTGATAAAAAACCAAAAAAGAATCCTAGTATCAGTGCCAAAACAATTCTACGTTTTCCATATAAAAACACTTTTTTTGATAAAATCCGTATAATGACCCAAACAATTATAGCTACTAATAACGTAATAATTACTTGAATGGGTTGGTGCAAGTATAAAGCCATATAGCCAGGAACAATGATACCGCCTGCCGTAACCCCCAAGGTTTCAGATAAAAGGAGACTTAAAACAATTCCAAGCCCTACAGTGACTTCATCCATTATACTTTAACTTTGAAATTTTTTCTAATATCTCTTGACCAGCACCAACCTGATTTCCAATTGCATATACAAATGAATTATTAGGCAAATTTTTTAAATTCGATATAACATCCTCTAATGGGTTTTTTAATCCTATAATCTGGATACTAGTTTTTGGAGAATTTTGGTAAAATTCATTTACTATATTTTGGATCTTATCACCGCGTATGAAAAAATAATCTGGTTTTATCTCTTTTAAAGTCAATTCAATCATTTGTTTTGTTCTCGAAGGACGATCATCTCTGGAGTTGAAAAAAATACAGGTGGTTTCTTTATTATTTACAAATCTATTTGATGCAAACTTCCATATTTGAAGAGTTGATACTGGATCATTTGCGGCCATTCCATTTATAAAGCGAATCTTTTTCTTATCTATTTTTAAACTCCATGAAACGAGAGCACCAACGTCAGGTTGTACTTTATGCATTCCTTTTAGCGCAACTTCTCGACTTACACCAACTTTTTCACAAACATCTAAAGCGACAGCAATATTTGATGGATGCTCGATATATGAAAAACCCTCTAGTTCTCTTTTTTTAATAGATGACTCATCTGATTGGATAAATGTAGTACCATTTTGTTCCGCAACTTCCTTTATAATTTCAGGCTTTTGATCTTCACCTGTTACTAATAAACTATTTAAGGGTATGGTATTGCAAAGTGAAAGTGCTACATCATCTTCTGTAGGTCCCATTTCATCAAGGTGATCTGGTCTTACATTTGTTAAAACCCCTATATGCGATTTCACCATTTGATGTTCTGCTATCCACTGATATTGAGGCTGGACTGCCATGCATTCAATAACAACAGCATCTGGATTTTGTTTGGAAAAGTAGTTCAATAGTCTTACCTGCTCACCAATAGATGGAAGGCGTAGCCGATGAATGATACGGTCTTTTCCGTCAGAATCAATAACTCTTGGCGCAGTGCCTGTAGTTTTTGCAAATGTTTTAAGCCCTCCTTCTCTAAGGCCCGCTGCAATCAATCGAGTAACACTTGATTTACCTCTGGTTCCATTAACATGAATTCTCAAGGGAATACCAGAAAGTGATTTTAAATGAAATTGATATTCAAATAGGCCAGCCACGCACAATATAACAACTAAAAAACCCAGTACGATTAGGGGCGTTGTTATCATTTTGTGAAACTAAAAGTTTTGTTTATTGTACGTAACCCATGATTTGACGAATAAGAGATATAAGGTCCATTACATTAACCATGCCATCTCCATTGATATCGCCAAAAAAAGGATTAACTTGCCCTTCAATTCCTAAGTTATAGTCGACTAACAACATAAGATCATAGATGTCTACAATCTCATCATGGTTTAGGTCTCCCTCAAGTCTTATATCACTACCGCGAGTAGTAATAAGAATTGCTGTTTCATCTCCTAATTCCATTGCAGCTGGATGATAGGTATCATTGAAAGTATATTGAAGCCCTCTAGTCATGGTATGATCTTCTATTCCCACACTACAGTAATTACCATGAATTTGGTCCCAACTATATGACCCATAAGAAGTATTATTGAAATCCTTAAATTGCAAAAGAATTTCACCATCACCTGTAGGTGTTATGTAATAACTTGGATCATAAAGAACAGCCTGGAACGTTTCAGTTGAATTATTTTGATAGGTGCGCACTTCTGACCATTCAACATAAAACTTTTTCTCAGTCTGATCATACCAAGTATAAACGCGACCTCCATTAGTAAGCTTTAAATCATCCCAGAAAACAGCGATCATGGGCGATGGTCCTCCAACACCTGGAATCTGGTAATTACGAAAGGATTCCAAGCTTGTCTGCCCCATAGCAATCCATCCATTTGAGCATATACTGATTTGATCATAGTCTTGTCCATAGAATGTGAATGTAAATGGAAGATTAATAGTTTCTACATCATCTTGATTATTCCCACCATCAGTAAGAGAATTTAAATGTGTACCAGGGCCGCCTTCTCTAGCATCAATTTCTACCCAATTATAGGTTGGAGCCAGCACGTAATTAATATCTTCATTATCATAAATATAATATCCGTAATCATCAGGGCCTACAGGATCGTAAACAGTTGGAGTGCCAATTTGAATCGGCACAATTGAATTAGATGCGTACCCGTCAACGGTTTCCAGATTAATGATTAAATGGGCTATTGTTCCAGGCAAGGTTTCTTCAAGAGTACTAATTTCATAATAATCATTACCATTAAAGGATTGTCCTCCTGAGCTAACAGAAGACCAAGCACCAGAATTATCAATAATTTCAACAAAAGGAGAGGCACAAGTAATGGTTCCAGTCACCAAGTTTGCATTGGTTGAACCCAAATTTTGTAATCCTATTTTTACATAAGATGTCTGTCCAGGAGTTAAAATATCATTAGCTGAGCCTATCACATCGACATCATATGCA
>NZKX01000052.1 GCA_002694025.1 Fidelibacterota bacterium
AGGAGACCTTTTTGTAGATCTTGCAGGTTTTGCCTTTTTTTATCAGAATAATATGCCATGAAAATAATAGTTGAAAATCGAGCGATGTCTGAGGTTTGAAATCCTAATGGTCCAACTGATAACCACCTAGCGGGTTTGTACCATGAGTATCCATTTATTAAGTAAACAACTTTTGTAAGAATTAGGAGGAATAATGAAATTACTACAAGGTGTGGAGCGAATAGCTTTAGTTTTCTGTAATCAACCAATAAAAATCCAATTAAGAAAATAAATCCTATAATAAGTCTCTTAAGATGATTTTTAAGATAATACATCTCTGTATATCCATTTGTAGAAATAAATGATTCATACCAACTTGCACTATAAAGCATTACAGTGCCAATAACTCCTAGTAATGATAAATATATTAGTAGTTTTCTATTATATTGTTTTATAATGAGATCAATCATAAGAAGGATAATTTATTTACAGCCATTTTGAAAAAATCACCTCTATCTTCAAAGTTGTTAAACTGATCAAAACTTGCACATCCTGGAGATAACAAAACAATGTCACCAGGATGTGCGATTGAATGAGCATCTTTAACTGCAGAGTTAAGATCATTCACTTTGAATAATCTTACCGCATCCCCTATTGCAGTTTCTATTTGCTCACCGGCTTCTCCATATGCTAAAATAGTTTTCACACTATTTGATTTGATATGTGGAATTAGAAGCCTAAAGTCAACACCTTTATTATATCCACCAAGTAGAAGAATAATAGGTTTAGTGTAAGTTTTTATTGCAACAACAACTGAATTAATATTTGTTGCTTTTGAGTCGTTTATGTAATCAACTCCTTTTAAAGTTGTAACATGTTCAATTCGATGAGGTATGCCATTGAATTTTTTCAGTGCATTTTTAATTTCATTTATATTAATACCATATGCCTCAGCACATGAAGATGCTGCTAAACAATTTAGTATGTTATGTTTACCCTTGATTTTTAAATCATTAGTGTGCAGAAGGGCCTCATTTGAATTTTTATGAAATAAAAAACCCTCTTTGATATAAAAATTATGTTCAAGTGAATTAAGGCCATATGTTAGAGTTTTATGTTTAGAGTCATTGAAAATTGACTTCAGGATATCATCATCTTCGTTAAAAACCACGAGATTTTTATTTGTGAAATTTTTCACTAATCTTTTTTTCATGTTTATATACTCTTTCATTGAATGATGTCTATCTAGGTGATCTTCAGTAATATTTGTATAAACAGCCATAAGCGGATTAAAGGTTGATGCGAATTCTAATTGAAAACTTGATATTTCTAATAAATATATTCTATCTTTATCTGGATGTAGTAATTCATCTAAAACGCATTCTGAAAATGGAATTCCTATATTTCCTCCAATAACTCCAACTACTTTATTGGTCTGAAATATTTGATTTAATATTTGTGTAGTAGTGGTTTTTCCGTTTGAGCCTGTGATTCCAATAATAGAACATTTTGTAAACCAACTGGCAAATTCAATTTCGCTTACCATTGGTATATTTTTTTTGGACGCTTCTTTGATTATTTCAGAGCTTGCTGAAATTCCAGGTGATAGAATCAATAAGTCTGAATCGTAAATTCTTTTACTATGAATTCCTGTTTCAGATGCAATATGATGATCGTGCATTAATTCCATTGCGTTTAATACAATTTTTTCTGAAGAACTAAGGTCACTAGCATAAACAATGGCCCCTAAATGATTTGCTAGAATAGCAGCCGATTTTCCACTTACTCCCATACCAACAACTGTTATTCGCTTATTAAGAATGTTTTTTTGAAAATCGAGTTTTAATTCTTTCATCTTATTTTGAAACTTGTTAATGAAAAGAGAGCAAGCAATAGTCCTATAATCCAAAAGCGAACAACAATTTTTGTCTCAGGCCAGTTTGAAAGCTCAAAATGATGATGAATTGGAGCCATTTTAAAAAAACGTTTACCTACTCCTGTAAATTTCTTAGTGCATCTAAAGTAGATTATTTGAATTATTACAGTGCAAGCCTCCCAAACAAAAACACCTCCAATTATAAAAAGTAAAAGTTCTTTTTTTAGTAATACAGCTAAAGTCCCTAAGGCTGCTCCTGCAGATAGAGAACCTGTATCGCCCATAAATACTTCAGCAGGGTGGGAATTGTACCATAAATATCCTATGCAAGCTCCTGCCATTGCAGAACTAAATATCGCAAGTTCGCCTGCCCCGGGTAGGTATAAAATATTTAAATAGCTAGAAAAATCAATTCGACCAGTAATATAAGCAATTGCTGAAAAGACAGTAAAGCTTATTGCTAATAAACCTGCTGCTAAACCATCAAGCCCATCAGTAAGATTAACAGCGTTGGATGTTCCTGTAACAACAATTATTACCATTAATGGGTAAAAGAATCCAAGATCAATCTCAATATTTTTTAAAAAAGGGACAGTGGTTTTAGTGCTAATCAAAGAATACTCGGGTAATTGGAAAATCCAATAGCCTATTATGATCCCTAGAATAATTTGACCTGCCATTTTATATCTTGCTATAAGTCCCCTTTTTAGCTTCCTTATGACTTTAAGATAATCATCTAAAAAACCAATTAGGCCCATCCAAACAGTAGAAAATAAAATAATTTGGATAAACGGACTGGTTACATTTGAAAAAAGAAGGGTAGGGAGGAGTACCGCTGTTAAAATAATTACTCCTCCCATTGTAGGCGTGCCCCTTTTCTTCATATGAGTATTGGGTCCTGTATGGCGAATTTCTTCGCCTATTTGGTTTTTTTGTAGTATGTGGATAACCCAGGGCCCAATAGTGAAGCTTATCAATAATGCTATAATTGCAGATATTCCAGCTCTAAAAGTGATATATTCAAATAGATTAAACAATGGACCTAAATCCTTTAATTCTTTAATAAATTCGATTAACATTACAATCCAAATACCCCTTTAATTATATCATCCATTTTCATACTTCTTGATCCTTTAAAAAGAACTTTATCGCCTTTTCTTATTATCATCTTTAATGTTTCGACCAAAAGATCCCTTGATTCAAAATGTTTATATGTACCATTATCACTATTCAATATTGAATTAGTAAAAATTGTTTGCTCACCAAAAGTATATACTATGTCAATATTCAAAAACGAACATTTTTTCCCTACTTCTATATGTTGTCTTTTTGATTCCTTACCAAGCTCGAGCATGTCACCAAAAACAAAAATTTTTCTACCATCATTAGAAAATGCATTTAAATACTCTAATGCTGCAAGAGTAGACATTAAGTTTGCATTATAAGTATCATCAATAATTGTAATTTCATTTACTTTACTAACGAAGCAACGTCCTTTTGGAGGCAAGAAGGATTTTAATCTTTTATTAATTGAATTTGCATTTACTCCTAGTGTTTCAGCTATCACTGAAGTAGCAATGCAGTTTTTTAAAAATGAAAAATTTTGCGAATTTGTTTTAATTTCACTTGTATTTAGTATTAAAGTTAATGTTCCGTCCTCTTCTTGAAAAATATCAGCAGGGAAATCACAGTCTGGTGTAAGTCCAAACGTGATTTTTTTGCCTGATACTTTCAATCTAGAAATATATTTATCTGCTTTATTGACAAATGAAATTCCGTTTAATAATGAATTGAACAACTCTCCCTTCTCTTTTGCTATATTTCTTACTGATCCAAATCCTTCTAGATGCGCTGGAGCAATATTTGTAATTAAACCATGGGTGGGACATGCTATTTCGCACAGTGTTTTTATTTCTCCAGGCATGCTCGCGCCTATCTCAAAAATTGCCAAATCATGATCGGTTGTTAACTCAAAAATTGTAAAACATAAACCTACTATAGTGTTAAAATTTCCTTTTGTGGCGTGGACAGAAAATTGATCTGATAAAATATGAAATAATAAATCTTTGGATGAAGTCTTACCATTAGATCCAGTTATAGCAATAACAGGAATTGTGAAACTTTGCCTCCATCTAATAGCAAAACTTTTTAGGAAGCTCATTGTATCTATTACTTTAATTTGCTGAAGCTTTATTTCATCGTCTATTTCATTAACTATTGCAGCAGAAGCGCCCTTATCATTTACTTCATTCAAAAATTGATGACCATCGTGATTTTGCCCATTTAATGCAATATAAAGGTCACCTGGTTTTATTTTTCTGCTGTCATTTGTTAATCCAGTAATTGGATGGTGCTCTTTTGAATTTGTAACTGATTCTAAAACGTTAGTAAACATTTCTGATTTTTGTATATTTATTCGCATGAGTAATTGTTTATAATTTGTAGATCAGAGTGAAAAACTTTCTGTCCTTTAATATCTTGATATTTTTCACG
>NZKX01000053.1 GCA_002694025.1 Fidelibacterota bacterium
AATTTGCGAAGGGAAAATCAGAGCCATCTAGCTTAAGTAATGCAAGATCAGAAGTATTATCAAATCCAATTATTTCAGCATTAAATTCATCTCCGCCGGAAAGAGTTGCAGTAATCCTTTCGGCATTTTCGACTACGTGATAGTTGGTCATTAAAAACCCATCAGGGCTAATAACTACACCACTACCAGAGTTTTTCATTGGATATATATCTTTAGGGTATATGATTCCAAAAAACGGATCAAAAGAAACAGAAGCGGTTTGTTGTTCTACATTTATACTTGCAACAGCAGGTCCAACTAAATCAATGGCCCGCGTTATTGCTGTTTCCCTTGATGATAAAATATTTTTTGCATTTATATTTCCGAACATTTGAATGACGAATATAAATAGATAAATTTTAATCATAATTGACTTTATGAAGAATTAATCCCTGGGGAGGAGCTTTCAAGATAGTTACGTTTTTTCTTGGTTTGTTAATCAATAAAATAAATTCTTTTTTAGATAATCTATTTTGGTATACACCAATCATAGAACCAACTATATATCTTATCATGTGATGTAAAAATCTATTTGCCTTGATATGAAAAGTATACGTTTCACCTTTTTGAGTCCAAAAAGATTCGTAAACATTACATTCTGTATTTTTCAAATCTTTTCTGAATTTACTGAAGGATAAAAAATCAATTTTTCCTTTTATATTTTCAGATAACTTATTTAAAAACTTCATATCAAGTTTTGGTAAAAGCCAAGATTGGTTGTGATATAAAAATGATTCGCCTGTATAACATTGATATATGTATTCTCTACTTGATGCATCATACCTAGCATTAAAATTAGGTTTAACACTTACCACATCTGATACTCTACAATACCAAGGAAGATTTCCATTAAGCGCATCTTTAATCTTAAGATTATTAAGTTTTAAATTCAAGTCTACATGTGCAACCTGACCATAAGCATGAACTCCTGCATCCGTCCGACTTGAACCATAAACAATAATTCTTTTAGATACTTTCGATATTTTTTTAAAAACATTTTCTAATAGCCCTTGAACAGTATATTGACTCTTTTGGACTTGCCAACCAGAAAAATATGAGCCATCATATTTTAATGTAATTTTATAACGTTGGCTAGGAATCAAAATTTAAATAATAATTGAAGCTCTATATTGTTTTCTTGAAAAGAGGAGTGAAGTTTAAGATTATCACTTACTTTTGATAAATATAATGAATTTATTGAAGAAACAATATGATTTAAAGTTATTAATCCTAATGTATACTCCCCGTATTTACTTAGCTTGTCACTTCTAATACGCATCTCTTCAAACTTTGCCATATGGCTTTTTGATTTCCATTTCCAATGATATTCTGCTTCATAAATATCATTAATTTGTCGCCACCTTAGATGTTCTGCGTTATGTTGTTCTAAACTTAGATAATTACCAATATCTACCCAATACTTATGATTTTTTTCCTTAATGTTAGTTCCTGCATATTTCGCAGCATATGATTGGTATTGTAATTTTTCATGATTTGAGAACTTGTAAAACCCAATACATGTCGACCAAAGTGTCAATTCTAGCAATTTAAAAAATCTAGACTGGGAGGGTCTTGACAATGAAGATTCGCCTAATCCAGGAATCAAAGCTGATTTAATAGCTGGATGGATTTTCTCTTTGCCCGCTTTCAAAGTAGCCACAAAGAAAATAAAAATTATTATTGAAGTTATTTTTTTTGGCAATTTATTGGACCTATATATAAAAAGATTATAAACATTGTAACGGCAAAAATATCTCCATAAGCTGAATAAAATGTGCCAGATTTAAAAATAGGTAATTTTTCTTTTATTATTACTTGATCTCCTAATGATGTTTTTGAAATGACTTCTCCTGTGGGTAGAATATGACCGGATATTCCAGTATTCCCTCCACGCACAATTGGGACTCTATTCTCAATGGCTCTTAACTTTGCTTGGGCAAAATGTTGAAAAGGTCCTGCCGATTTTCCTAGCCAACCATCATTTGCTTGAATAGTTAAAAAGTCAGCTCCATTTGCGACAAATTTACGTGCATACCTAGGAAAACTTGACTCGTAGCATATAATGTTAGAAAAGCTGTTATCATCTATTTGAAACTTAACATAATTTTTACCTTTTTTAAAAACTCCTCTATTTATATTCAGATTTAAATCAGCTAATGGGGATATAAAACTAGGTATTAAATCATATTCAGCGAACGGTACAAGATGGATTTTATCATACATTAAATACTCAGACTTAGGATTTAAATACATTGAGCTATTGAAGTATGACTTTGATCCATATTGGTCGACTTGCCTATCTACAGTTCCAATAAGTATCGGAATTTGCGATTTATTTACTTTTCTCTGAAGCCTGTTTCTTACATGATTTTCTATTCTTAAATATGAAGGTAGTGCCGTTTCAGGAAAAACAATTAAATCAGGATTCATATCAATTGCATTTTGATAAAGTGAATCCATTATAGCCATTGTTTCTTTCCTTAATTTATAGTCCCATTTTTCATTTGGATCAATATTTGGTTGAATAATTGCAATATCTAGATTTTTATCTACAGGCTGAAAGTTTTTAATTCTATAAAATCCAAAAGAAGAAATAATAAACATTATTAATGTTGCTTGATACAATTTTAGTTTTGCTTGTTTTTTCTTTATAACCATAAAATATATCAGAATATTTAATGTAATTACTAAAAATGTAATTGAGTAAGTACCTGTAAAATCCAATAATTGGAGGATAAATAAATATTCTGATTGTGTTAGTGCAATATTGCCCCATGTAAAACCAAGTGGACCAAAACTACGAATCCATTCTAAAGAAACAATTAAAAAAGGTAAAATAGTATAAGTATTACTAGAAGTTTTAAAGAGACCATAAAAATAGCCAGCAAAAGCCCAAAATAATCCTAGATAAATAACAGCAAATACCAAAGAAAGGGCTACGACATAAAACTCAGCTCCTGAATTAGTGCCGATCCAATAGTTAGATATCAAGTTATAAGTAATTCCAAAGATTAACCCTGTTTTAAAGTTTGATTTCGCACCATTAAAAATCCATAAATGAAAAAGCGGAATAAATCCAAAATATATTAAAAATCCAGTTTTGAAAGGCAGGTATGATATACCAACCAAAATTCCAGAACAGATAGCTAAAAGCCATGAAGGATACTTCAAAAAAAACATTTTATTTATTAATATCTAAGTAATGTTGAAGAACAATTGACGCAGCTCTTTCATCAATTTTTTCTTTATTGTGACCTGTCTTGAGGTTTTCTTTTATTAGAGATTTTTTTGCACTAACTGATGAAAGTCTCTCATCTTGTAAATATATTGGAAGTCCCAGAATTTTAATTTCTTCGGAAAAGTTTCGAACTTTTTTTGTTTGATTGGTATCCCTGCCATCCAAACCCAATGGTAAACCAACTACTACTGATTCAATTTTTTTTTCAAACCTGACTTTCCCCAGAAATTCTATTAGAACTTCTAGACCATCATTTTTTATTGTCCTAAAAGGAAAAGCGATACTTTTTGTTTGATCTGATATCGCTAAACCGATTCTACTATCGCCGTAATCAACTCCTAAAATTCGCGCCATGTTTATTTTACAGAGGTTTCCTAAGGTACTTCTTTATTAAACTGCCTGGTTTAAAATGAGTTTTTTTATGCGCTGGAACATAAATTTCTTCATTAGTGACTGGATTTCTAGCCCTGGGTTTTGCCTTTGTTGGTTTTGATTCAAGCACACCAAAATTCCTAATCTCAATTCTAGTATATGGATGATCCTCAATTAATATATCTTTTAGAATATTGAAAAAAATATCAGTAATCTCTGCAGACTTTTTTACACTCTGGTTATTTCGTCTAGAAAATTCTTTAGCGATGTCCTTTTTTGTATATGTTTTTATTTTCATTATCTCCCTACTCTTTCAACATAGTCAATATTTTTAAGTTTAGTAATTTTTCGCATTAAACGGTTTAATTGCCTATTATTTTTTACTTGAACAATAACGTTAGCCTCTGCTATTGTATCAATAGCTTTAATATCTACACTGGAAATATTTATATTTTCTTTTGAAATACATTCAGATACATCTTTCAACCAACCCTTGTAATCTAATCCAGTGATTTTTAGACCAACACTAAAACTTTCTGATGATTTAACATTCCAATGTACTGGTAATAACCGGTCAGAATCATTGCTTAGAAGCGGCAAGCTTTTGCATGAGCTTTGATGTACAGTCACACCACGCCCTCTGGTAACAAAGCCAATTAAATCATCCCCAGGTATGGGGCTACAACATTTACCAAAATTAATTAACAAATTTTCAATCCCATCCAAAACAACTTCTCCTCTTCTAAAATTATAGAAGGTCGAAGGCACTACTTTTTCAGGAATAGCTATTTTATCTTCCTTCGGTCTTAGTTTATTGAATATTTCTCTAACGGTTAAGATTCCAGTACCAATTGCCTTTAACATTGAATTTAAATCTGAGTATCCAAACTTTGAGTAATTACCTTTAAACTCAGTTATTAGTGCAGTTGATTTCATTCTTCTGAGGGTCTTTACTAAAACTTCTTCTCCTAACCTGATACTGTTTTCATCAATCTCTTTTCTAATATATCTGTTTATTTCATTACGAGCCTTGGTGGTAACAACAAATTTCTGCCAACCAACGCTTGGATTTTGTTTTTTACTAGTGAGAATTTCAACTATATCTCCGTTTTTAATTTTTGTATTCAAAGGAACGACTAAATGATTAATTTTTGCTCCTATACATTGCATTCCAACCTGGGTATGGACTTGAAAAGCAAAATCAACAGTAGTAGAACCAGCTGGCAGTCTTATAAGATCACCTAATGGAGTAAAAGCAAAAATTTCTTCATCATAAAGATCAATTTTTAATAATTCCATAAATTCTTTTGGATTAGATGACTCATCCTTTAAAATTTCCAAGAGTTCTCTTAACCATTTTACATTATTATCGATGTCTGTAGACTTATTGTTTTTATATACCCAATGCGCCGCAACTCCAATTTCTGCTGTTTTTTCCATTG
>NZKX01000103.1 GCA_002694025.1 Fidelibacterota bacterium
ACCTTAGCAAACGGCTTCCCTCTTTGGGAGAGGGGGTAAAAATAGCAAATGATATACAACCTGGAATAGTCATTAGAGGTAATAAGTCTTTGTTAGCTTGGTCGATTGAAAATATTATTAAAAATTGTATAGATTCGATTGATAAAAGAAGCGGGAAAATAAAAATTTCGCTTAAAAGAGAACACGCAGGTATTAAGATAAGAGTTAAAGATAATGGTAAAGGAATTCCAAAAAAAGATTGGAAAAATATTTTCAGACCTGGCTTCAGTACAAAAAAAACTGGATGGGGATTAGGATTATCTTTAGCAAATAGGATTATTGAAGATATCCACAAAGGGGAGCTATTAGTTGCAACTTCAACAATAAATAAAGGAACTATTATTGAGATCAGGCTTTAAAATCAAATATAAATCAATTAATTTATATAAGGTTAAAAAAGGATTTTCGTGGAAATTTTATTAGGACAGAGTCAACAAGGTGGAGGTATAGCTGCTTTTTTACCCTTCATCTTAATTATGTTTATAATATACTTTTTAATGATTCGCCCTCAAACGAAAAGACAAAAAGAAAAAGACGAAATGCGTAAAAATATAAAAAAAGGTGATAAAATTATTACTATGGGAGGTATATATGGAACAGTTCAAGGTATAAAGGAAAAAAATAGAAAAATTGTCCTTAAAGTAGATAATAATACTAATATTACTATAAATACTACCGCTGTAGTAGGATTAGCTGAAAAAACAAAAGATGAGGAGCTTGAACAACGTTAATGAAAATTATGGATATTGTAAATTACGGAAACTCTATTTTAAATAAAAAGTGCAGTCCTGTGTCTGATTTTTCGGATATAAAATTAGTAATTGAAAAAATGTTTGATTCCATGTATGAGGCGGAGGGAATTGGCTTAGCTGCAAATCAAGTTGGATTAGATCTAAACTTGTTCATAATTGATATCACTCATACAGAGGAGGCAGAAAAACCACATGTTTTTATTAATAGTGAGATTCTAAGCTTTCATGGTCAAAAAACTTTTTTTCAGGAAGGTTGCTTGTCTCTTCCCGGTATAGCTTTAGATGTTGAGAGACCTGAAAAAGTAGTTTTAAA
Source organism: Fidelibacterota bacterium (assembly GCA_002694025.1). The sequence goes on from NZKX01000103.1 coordinate 1,105, forward strand.
ATATCAAACACTTGATCAAAACTGGCATGAGAACGAATTCGAGGGTCTTTTAGCAAGAGCTATACAACATGAAATGGATCATTTAAATGGAATATTCATTATTGATAGAGTATCAGAAGCTGAGAAAATTAAATATAAAAAAGAACTAAAAATATTAGCAGCAGATTCGAAAAATAGACAAAAGATCAAAAGTGAAATCATAGAAAAATTTGTTCCTTAACAATTTAAATTAGGGCTTACAATTAATGCGTGTAGTATTTATGGGTAATCCTGAATTTGCGATTCCTACATTAGAATTACTTCAAAAATCAAGACACAAACTATGTGCGGTAGTTTCAAATAAACCTAAACCAATGGGAAGAGGACAAATTTTAAAATCTACTCCTGTTGGTAAATATGCAAAGAAAAATAATATAAGGTTGCTTGAGCCATACAAGCTAAATAGTGAAAGATTTAAAAATCAGTTAATAAATTTAGAGGCTGATATTTTTTTAGTTGTGGCATATAAAATTTTGCCCGAAGAAATTATAAAAATTCCTAAACACGGTGCTATTAATCTTCATACTTCATTGCTTCCAAAATACAGAGGCGCTGCCCCAATTCAATGGGCATTGATGAATGGGGATAAAGAAACGGGTGTAACAGTTTTTCAAATAAATAAAAAGGTAGATACTGGAAATATTATAGTTCAGGAAAAATTTCCTATTTATGAAAATGACAATATGTTGAGTCTAGGAACAAGATTATGCAATTTGGGTGCAAAAATTATTATCGATGCACTTGATAAAATTGAAAATGGATCAATAAAAAGTATTAAGCAAAATAAAGAATTTGCTAGTTTGGCTCCAAAAATAACAAAAAATATGCGTCTAATAAATTGGGAATGGCCATCATATAAACTTCATAACTGGGTACGTGGATTATCTCCATATCCATCAATGTATACGATTCTTAATGGGAAAAGAATCAAAGTGTTCAAGACTTTTGTTGAAAATAGTTCATGGAATAATCCTGGGAATATTTTCCAAGTCAAAAATGATTCTATTTTAGTTGGAACTGGTAACGGTCTATTGGGCATATTAGAAGTTCAAATGGAAGGCAAGAAAAAATTATCCATAAAAGAATTCTTACGAGGTAGATCAGTTGATGAAGATTGGATATTTGGAAAATGAAATTAGACTACCGTATTATTTCATATAAAATTCTTCATATTTTTGAGTACAGAAATGAAAGTGTTCTTATTCTTCGGAAATTATTTTTATCAAAGATATCCGGAGACAAAAGTATAGTTCATAGAAGCACGGTTCTTGTTAATGAAGTCATAAGGTTTAGAGGAAGACTAGATTTAATGATTTCTTTCATTTCTGGAAAAAAAATAAGATTTATAAACAAAAAAGTATTGACCGTTCTGCGAATTGGATTTTATGAAATTTTTTTTGATTCAAAGATACCTGATTATGCTGCAGTAGATTCATCAGTAAGATTAGCCCATAAGTTTACTAATAAAAAAACAAAAGGTTTTGCCAATGCGGTTTTAAGAAAACTTGTTAGAGAAAAAAATAACAACAAAAATTGGTACAAAGAGCTAGAAAGTAGGAGAGGTTGGTTATCTATACCATTCTGGGTAGAAAAAAGATGGAAAGAAAATTTTGGTAGAGATAGTCTAATTAAATTAGTTGAATTTATTAATCAACCTCCTAAAATTTTTTTGAGATGTGATAAAATGATCAACTCAAAAATTGATAATGTATTTCTGCTAAAAAAAGAAGGCGTTAAAACAGAAAAATATTTAAACCAATTTTTGATAGTTAAATCAAATGAAAGTAAAGTTTTATCATCAAAACCATTTAAAAATGGTTATATATCTATTCAAAGTCCTTCAGCTGCGGCAATTGTAGGATGTTTAGGAGTTGAAGAAGGTGATGTTGTTCTTGATGTTTGCGCTGCTCCTGGAACAAAAACCTTACAACTTGCTAATGAAGTTGGTAATGGTTTTATTTATGCTTCTGATATTTCCCCTGAAAGAGTCTTATTAGGGCGAAAAGACAAACAAAGACATGGAAAGAAGAATATTGATTGGTCCTTAAAGGATGCCAGAAAAGACTCTTTTATTATGGCGGACAAAATACTAATTGATGCTCCATGCTCTGGAACAGGCGTTATGGGTAGAAGGCCCGACATAAGATGGAGACGCAGTGAGAATGATTTAATTAAATTTGCACATACTCAATATTCAATTTTAAAAAATTGTTCTAAATACTTAAAAAAAGGAGGTACTTTGGTTTATGCGACTTGTTCAATTGAGCCAGAAGAAAATATCAAAGTTGTAGAACAGTTTCTTAGCCTAAATTCTAATTATGCTGTTGAAAAGATACCTAATTCTGTACCTAAATCCTGGGTTAAGGACAAGATCGCTTTAAACATATTGCCTCATCAACATGGATTAGATGGTATATTTGCAATGAGGATGAAAAGACTTTTTTGAAAACTAGTGCAATATATTTAACAATTCTTACGGTTCTATCTACTTTACTGATAGTACTTTTTGATTTGCTCCTAATGCCAAAATATGTTAGGATGGGTACTGGAAGATACCTGGTTGATGTAATCGATAAAAATCTTTCATATGGTCAAAAAGTTTTAGAGACTGAAGGTTACAAGATCGTTGTTTCTGATACTTTATTTACTAGTGCTTTTGATCCTGGAACTATTGTTGATCAGTACCCAAAACCAAATACCCGGGTTAAGGAAGGGCGTACAATTAGGTTGAAAATTTCGCAACCTGAAAAGATGGTTTCAATACCAGATCTTATTGGCAGATCCCTTCGAAGTTCAGAACTTGCTTTAAATCAGATTGGGCTAGAAATAGATACTGTTTATGAAGAATATAACTCGGATGTCCCCTCAGGGAATGTGACTTGGCAGTATCCTAAAGGTGGTGATTTATTAGGCAAGGGTACGGGGCTTCACCTAACAATAAGTTTGGGTGTGCCCCCCAATTTTTTCCAAGTCCCCAACCTTTTCGGTCTTAGTAAGAAAAAAGCTATGGAAGATTTAGAAAGGGCAGGTTTTAAGCTTGGAAAAATTTTTTATAGACAAAATGAAGATCTAATTCCATACACCGTGTTGAATCAATCTATTACAGCAGAAACAGTACTTGAAAAACCAGTATCAATTGATTTAACAGTTAGCGTTCTAGATATGCAGGATATTTTTAATCAAATAATTAGTCAATGATAAGAAATTTTAATAACGAAATTTCAAGAAAATTAATTCACGTTTCTTCATTAATCATACCTTTAGGTTATATTTTTATCATCAAAGATAAAAAGCCAATGGTAATTCTTCTAATAATTCTAACCTTAATTTCTTTATTAATTGAATACGCCCGGAGTAATAAAAGTAGCATTATAGGTTATTTTTTTCATAAGCATCTGAACTCTATTTTAAGACCGAATGAAAAAAAAGGATACTTGACCGGAGCCACCTGGATGCTAATTGGGTTTACAATATCAGTATTAATTTTTGATGCTGAGATAGCTGCATTGTCATTGTTATTTTTGTCAATAGGTGATTCAATTGCCGGTTTAGTTGGTCGTTTTTTTCCAATCGGAAAAATCTGGAATAAATCTATTTTTGGTTCTATTTCTGGATTTTTTTCTTGTATTATTTTTGGATATGCAGTCAATAATACGCTTCCGTTTCAAATTATTTTTTTTGGAGCAATTTCG
>NZKX01000132.1 GCA_002694025.1 Fidelibacterota bacterium
CCACGTTGATAGGCTGGATGTGGAAGCGCAGTAATGCGTGCAGCTGACCAGTACTAATAGCTCAATTGGCTTGATTTATGCACTGAAAAAAATTTTAAATAGATAACTTATCTCAATAATTAAAATTTATTTTGTAAAGTTTAATTAATAATCATGAAGAAAAACTGTCCTATTTGTTCAAATATAACAAATTTGTTTTTAGAGAAAAAAAAACAACCAACAAAAATATTCCCCACTAGTAATCTCAAAGGATTAAAAAAAAAAGATCTTAATATTTATTTTTGTAAAAAATGTCAGTATGGATTTCAATACCCTTTTCCGACAAATAAGCAAATTGATAACTTCTACCTTGAAGAACAAGATGAGTATGTTTCTTTAATCGAAAAACCAGAAATTGGAGTTGATCAAGAAATTGAAAAGATTAATTTTATCAAGAAGTCAATCATAAAACAGTTTCCAAAAAAAAAGGAAAAATTAAGAATTGTAGAAGTGGGTGGCTTTGATGGTTTTTGTATAAAAAACGTATTCAATTCAAAAAAGTCTGAAAAGATTTTAATTGAACCAAATAAAAAGGGTTGTAAAATTGCAAAAAAAAATGGCTTAAAAACAATTAATTCATATTTAAATACACGTATAGCAAAAAATTATAAAAATCACTTTGATATTGTAATATGTAAGCACGCCATAGAGCATGTTAAAAATATTAAATTATTTTCAAAGAATTTAATAAGACTATTAAATAAAAATGGATTATTATTTTTAGAAACGCCAGATTTAGATAGAGTTGTTAAAAAAGGTTTAACCAGAGTTTTTATTTTGCAACATTTACATTATTTTTCAAAAAAGAGTCTTGAAATATTATTTGATACGTTAACTTTGAAAAGTTTCCAAAATAATCTTGTTGAGGATACATCTAGTATTTTGTTATTTCAAAAAAAAAATAAACGAAGTATTAAAAGATTTAAAAAACTTAAAATTTCAATCAAACTCTTTAAAAAATCTTTAAATAACCAAAAAAAAAATTTACAAAATTTTATTAAAAAAAACTCAAAAAAAAATATTTATATTTATGGAGCTAGTTCTGTGGTAAATGATATTTTTTCAACCTACAGAATTCGAAAAGAAAAAATTTCAGCTATAATCGATAGTGATAAAAGCAAAGAAAAAAAAAGACTTCCTATTGTGAAAAATTTACCCATCCATCACATCAAAAATAATAAATTAGACAAAAAATCAGCCATTATAATTTCCACTGTAGACAAAAGAGCTGTAAAAAAAATTTTAAAAGAGAATAATTTCAGATCTAATATATTTAGTTTTTATTAATTATTTGGTGGAAACTAAAAAAATACTTAATTAAACATGTTTGTTATATTAGAATTAGCAACAGTAAGGAGAAAAAATTTTATATAATTAAGATTGATAAATTATTATTAAATGTATTGTTTGACTGATTACTCCGAGGCCTTAGTAAAAAATTTAATCTGGATCACAGGTCCAGCTAGATCTGGAACCTCAATTTTAGGAAAAATAATTTCAACAACAAAAAATACTGAATACTTTTTTGAACCAGAGTTACTTTTTTCACTTTTACCAATGATGAGCAAATTAAGTCTACCTGAATGGAATTTAATATATAAAACATATTTGTCTGAAGAACTTTTATTCAATAGTGTTGTTGGAAGAAAATTAAATTTTAGAACGATCGATGATAGTTTTATAAAAAATTCTTTTTCACAAAAAGAAATTGAATTTAAGTTGAATAATCAATTAACCTCAAAAGTCCTAAAAAAGTATATTAATAAGAAAAAAATTAAAATGATTATTAAAATACCAGATTTGATAAATGAATTAACAATGTTAAAAAAAAGATTTAAGAGAAATAAATTTATCTCTACAAATAGAAATTCATTTGATATTTTAAAATCACTTATAAAAAAAGATTGGTTTGATCAAAAAAATATCGTTAACAATAATTTTCCTCTTAAAATACAAAACGGTTTTAAGTATCCAATTTGGGTACCAAAAGACGATGTAAAGAAATGGAAAAATTATAATTCTCAAGAAAGATCAGCTTATTATATAATTTTAATGAAAAATAAAATAAAAGAATTAAAACCTGATTACATAATTGATTATGAGAAGCTTTTGGAAAGTCCAAAAAATACAGTTTTGAATTTATGTAAAAATTTAAATTTAGATTTTACAAAAAAGACAGCATTTATCATTAAATCTATAGATCAAAAAAAATTATATAAAAAAAGAACTAATCCTTCTTATAATATAAGAAAAGAGTTAATAGAAAGATTGACTATCTAATATCGGTTGTGTGGAAGTATTTATTTCGTGCCTATTGTTTTCTTCGGGTTGATTTATCAGAGTTGATTTAAGGCCTTTTATTTCTCTTGATAATTCAAAACTTTATTTATTATTTATGATGATGACGGCTGATTTACGTAATAATTCTAATTTTTATAATAATGCGTCTTTTATTATTTTCTAATTAATTTCTTTTAGATATTTTTAAAATAAAAATCTAGCTGTTTTGAATTATATTTTCCTAAAGCAGACTCTTTTAGGTAGAATAAATGTTGATCATTTAATTTATCATAAAGATATTTCCAATCTCTTTGTAAATTTGTTTTTAAAAATCTAGCATTTGCAGCTCTACCGTCAGTAATTATTATTGTCCCTGGTGTCAAAAAGTGTTCAAATTTTAATATATCACAAGACATGGGCATCATATCTTTGTGTTTTAAATTTAAGCCACTCACATTACCTTTAATATTAAATTGATCAGGCCCATCCAAATATATTAAGTCAGGATTGATAAGTGGTAATTTTTTAAATTGAGTGCAAATTCTTCCATTAAAGGAAGTCATTTCCGCCTCGCTATAGTGAAAATTTGTTTTTTTTAATTGTTTTTTTGATAATCTTTTTTTTGCAATATTTAAATACTTTTTTTCATTATCTAAACAATGAAGTTCAAAAGGGTTGTTTCTTCTTAACTTTTTAATTTTATCAGAATATTTATTTTTATTAATTTCTAAAGCATTTGCAAAGACTAAAGATGACCATCCAGTTCCAAATTCAAGAACTGTTGTTCTTCTGTATTTTAACGTATATTGATGAAGCAAATATAAATCTCTTAATTCTGGCTTGTATGCATCACTGACTTTCATTTCATTGACAAATCTATCTCTTTTTTTTGAGGGTTTTAATAAAATATTTAATCCATATGAATTAAAATATTGAACTAATTTTTTTTGTTTAGGTACTTGGATAGGTTTAAACATAAGTTTATTTAATTTAAGATTTATTATAGCAAAATTAGATCAATTAAAACAAAAATTTATTTTGTAAGTCTATGAAAACCCATTTGCTTAGCTGGTCCTTCCAAATGGTTTTTTAATTTTCCTTTTTTTTCTAAAAAAGATATTTTTTTGAATACTTTTTCACATGCTTCTTTATAAATTTTTAAACTTTTGTTGTCATGTTTTAGATTTGCATAACATCTGTCGGAGGCTAAAATATTAAGCTTTAACATTTCTTGATTAAAAAATGTAATTGTATCAGGCCAATTTTTTGTTTTTATTTTAAAAGAAGCTAAAGGATTAATTCCATAAATTTCAATGTCTAAATTATTTTTTTTTGCAGCTTCACTCCAAATCTTTTTTATCTTGATACCAATATTATTTAATTTTGAGCCTAGTTTAAGTTTTTTATGTTTTTTAATGAATTCAAGTGCACAAGCAGGCCCTATTCTCTCTGACCAAAAAGAACTACTTATGAATGAGTTAAGTGCTAAAGATAAAATTTTTTTTTTACCAACTATTGCACCCATTGGAATACCGTTAGCAATTGTTTTTCCATAAACAACGATGTCAGGATTTACTCCAAGTTTCTGATGAGCTCCACCTGTGTTTATTCTCCATCCAGATGTGATTTCATCAAAAATTAAAACACAATTATTTTTGTTTGCTATTTTTCTAAGTTCAATAATAAATTTTTTGTCTGCATAACTCTCTCTACAAGGCTCAAGTATTATGGCAGCACAACTTTTTGCTCTCTTTCTGACAACATTATCTAAGTCTTCCCAATTATTAAATTTAAAAGGTATTACACTTCCCTTTAAGCCTTTAGGAACTCCTAGTGGCTCTAAACCAGGTAATAAATGTTCATTTAATTTTTTTTTTGACGATAAATTTGCAGATAAATACCAGTCATGCCAACCGTGATAACCACAAAATAAAATTTTATCTTTTTTTGTATATGCTCTACTTAATCTAGCAGCAATTGACATTGATTCTCCGCCAGTACGGCAAAATTTTACAGAGCCAGCCCATTTATGAATTTTTAATAATTCTTCAGCAAGCTCAATATCTTCAGGCGGATTTAAAGTTGTCATTGATCCTGATTTTAGAACTTTAATTGCACGATTGTTAATGTCCTCATCAGCATATCCCAATACACTTGTACCTATTCCAACCATTGTAAAATCTAAATATTTCTTTCCATTGAGATCCCATATATTTATCCCTTTAGCTTTTGAGTAATAAGTCGGCCATTTTCCACCAGGCAAGTACATTTCAGGCCTTTTACCCAATAAACCGCTTAGACCAGGTATGATTTGATGCGCATATTTTTGTAATTCTTTTTTATTATTTTTAATTTTCTTAAACATTTTGATTTTTTATTGAATACATGCTTTTTGCTATAAAGAGGTCTATTTTATCATCGATATCAATAGCTCTGTCTACTACAAAAGGAAAACATTTTTTTCCTAGATATTCATTATTAAATATATTTTTTGTGTAAATAATATCCAAGTAGCCATTTGCTGTATAAGATTTTATAAAATTTTGTCTTGGATTATTTGCATCATCAATAGATTGAGAGGAAATTACTGGTTTTAGTTTATTTTTTTTAATAAAAAATTTTTTATGCACTGGTTCATTCATTTCATGGACAGAAACTAAAGAATCATAGTTTTTAAGTTTTTTGAACTTTAATATTGCTTTTTCAATTATATTTTTTTTTCTGAGAGGCGTAGTTGGTCTTAATAATATAATGAATTTGGGTAATTTATTTTCTGTTTTGTAAATATTAATTAAAAATTCTTTAATTACGTCATAGTCATTTGCATAATCACTAGATGTCTTTTTGCTTCTTAAAAATGGAACTTCAGCCTCATATTTTTTGCCCTCTAATTTGATATTATTTGAATCTGTAGATAAAAATGTTCTGTTAATATATTTAGTCTTTTTCGAAATCCTAATAGCATGTGCAACTAAACTTAATTTTCCAATTTTTTTTAAATTTTTATTTTTAATTCTTTTAGAACCAGATCTAGCTGGTATTAGCGACCAAACTTCATTAGAGAATTTAAAATTTGACATCAAACTTTTTTAATTTTTTTTCCTCTTTTTAAGTACTCGAATAACTTTACCTGATCGCATTTTTCAACACACTTATGACCTTTGGGAAAATTTCCCGTGATATGCATATTTCTAAAATTTTGATATTCTTCACTGTTCCAAATATCCTTTAAAGATTTTTTGTTAACATTCCCTAATATGATTTCATTATTTGATATTTGTGTACATGGAACAACATTCCCTTCTGCCATTACAGTTAGAGAAGTCCAAGGATATTCACAATATTGTTTTGCATAATGAGATTTATTTTCTAATTCCTGGTTTTGCTCAAAATGCCATCTATTATCCTGACTTTTTACGTAAGCATAAACATCTTCATTTTTCCAAAAATCTAAAAATTTCTTTTGAATTTCTTTACTTTTATCGTCATTATTTAATGAAATCATACAAGGAACAAATAAGGTTTTAAAATTTCTCTCTTTTTTAATTTTTAAAAGTGTTTTAATTTTCATGATAGAATCAAAATAATCAGCTCTTTTACCTCTAATTGATTTAATAGTTTCATCATCCATCGCATCTAGTGAAAATTTTAAAACAGTAAGACCAGATTCCATGGCTTTCACAGCTTTTTCAACGGTCATTGTTGCAGGCGTACATGAGAAATATGTGGGAATATTCCTTTTTTTACAAGCATCTAATCTTTTGATTAAATATTTGTCTAAAAATGGTTCACCATATCCATGAAGAATTAAACATCTTGAAACAACTGAAAAATAAA
>NZKX01000133.1 GCA_002694025.1 Fidelibacterota bacterium
CTATCAATTGAGTTTTTATTTCTAAGCAAAATTATTAGAAATATCAAAGGTATTAAAACAAGCCTTGTTCTATCATAAAAATTCCAATTAACAAATTCAGAATTGTTAAGTGAAGCAATAAAACTTAATGATTCTTCGTTCACTCCTGAGCTTTGATGATTAAGTACAAAATTAAATTGGTCTAAGAGATAAGTAGCAGCATTTCCATTTTCATACTTAAAATGTACAAGAGCTAGCCATGGAACCAGTGGAATAAATAAAATAAGCAAATCATTAAACAGTCTTTTTAGATCATTTTCACTTATTTGTTTTGCAATAAAAAATCCAGCAAAAAGAACAAGGTTTAACAATTTTCCATAGATTATTGACACACTAAATAAAATCAGAGAAAGTTTTCTATACTTTGGGAACAAAAAAATTGCATTTGTAAAAATTAACATAGATGGAATCTCTCCTATAGAATATAAACTTCCTTGCCACCATGGAATCAGTACCATCAAAAACCCTGTGGTAAGAATTAAGAAACTGACATCAACTTTATAAATTTTTTGTATAAGATAAACAAAGAATAATTGAATAATAATTATCCAAAGAAAGTTTGAAATTCTTGCAATTATAAATTTATTTGTAATGTTCCACCCTATAACACTTCCGATTGCAGATATGGGACCACTGGTCAGTTGAACGCTGTAATTTCCACCAATAAAATTACCGGCATTAAAATCCAAGCTTTTAAAAAAATTCACATTAGATGTAATGGTTATGTATTCATCTATAAAACTTGGGATTCTTAGAACTTTGCTTCTGACTATGTCATAGAGAAAATATGCCTGAGTTGGAAGAAAAAAAGCAATCAGGAAATTTTTAACCTTTTTACTTTTGACAAATTTTAGTTCATTTCCTTTGTCGGAATATCTTATTTTTGTGTAAAGTTTTTGGAAAATATTGTGTTTGATTGCTTTGTATATTAAAAATCCAATTAATCCTAATCCTGTAATATATAATCCATAATCAAATATTGTTGTCTTTCCAGGACCAAAACCAAGTTCTACATAGTAAAAGCATTCTGTAAATGAATTAACTGTTGCTGCTCTGCCCAGAAAATCATTTAAATTAATTGGTAAAAAGTTAGGATCATTTTCAAAAATATAACTTGAACCGGTTGGTGTTACTTTTTCAAATCCCTCTGGAATTTTTCCACAAATATTTTCAATAATCGATGTTTCCATAAAATACTTACGATAGTAACTAAATCTTGTAAAGAAAGATGTTTTCCAAATTAAATATTAAAAAATTTAGATTATCAATAAAGTAATTTACATCCATTTTGAATTTTGGCTTACAACAATGTTCTAATTTAAAAAATATAGGAAAAATAATTAAAACATACATAAATGAATTATTTGTTGTATTTTTGTTACTTATTAGATATAGACTTAAGAAACAAATTGACATTATATAAATCCATCTTCCCCAATCAATAGCAAAGACAAATAACGGTATAAATGAAATACTTATTATGAAAAAAGGGGCAAAAAAATTCTTTATGTTTTTATCAAATAAATACGGAATTAAAGAAATGATAAATAACAAAATATAAATATAGTGTTCTGATCTTCTTTCGTTGATTATAAAGTTTTGAGTAATAACATAATTTGCATTAATATCCCAAACCAAATAGTCAAATGAACCGTGTCCACATAAATTAAATAAGTTCATATTTCTTAAATCGTCACATATATTATCTCTAATAAAATAAAGTTCATTTTCGGAAGCTGAAAAAACTACATACATCAATAAATAAATAAGAGTAGGCACAATAAATAGACCATAATCATAGAAATTTTTTGATTGATAAAACTTATAAATTATAAAAAGTATCGTTGTCAAGAAAAAGAAATTGACGGAATGTGAAAAAATACCAAATGTGTAAATAAATGCCCCTAGTGTTAGGTAAGGTCTATAATTTTTGTTTCTAAATTGACTTGCAATAATAAATAAAGCAAGGATACCAATAATTTCTTTTCTAAATCCACCTTGAGAGTCATAAATTGGAAATAAAAATGCAGCAGGTGAGAAAATTAAAATAATACTAATTAGATTTTGTTTTTGAGATTTAAATGATTTATTTAAGAAATAGAAAATAAACAAATAAATTGTGATTAAGACTCCAGAAATAATATCTAACATTAAATCTGGATCACTGGTTAAATTAAAAAATATAGTCCCAGCTAAGCCTCGCTTTACAAATCCATAATTATAATTTATTAACCAGTCTGAGGTAAGAAAGGTATGGCCTTTGTTGTTATTAAGGTAAATGTAATATTTAAAAAGAGGAAAATATAAAATACTAAGAAATATAAACAAAAAGTTTGATTTTATTTTATCTATAAGCATTCTTAATTTTCTTAAGATTATACAGTACTTATATTATTTTTTATTAAGAGCTGAAACAAAGTAACTACAAACAAAGTAAAATAATCTCAAATTGGAACTTTTATACACATATTTTAATAACAATTTATTAATTATATTTTTCTACTTTTTATTGAGTATCTTCTTTATATTTATTGGAAAATTATTCTTTGATTTTTTTATAAAGAGTCAAAATGAGAATGAAGAAATGATACAAATTTATAAAAGTTTTTACCCATTAATTGGAATTTTTTTCTTTGGTAATGTTTTATTGATATTTAATTTTTTTACTGGTTTAAATAAAATTCCTATCTTTTTATTTTTTTTAATTCTATTTTTGTTCTCATTGTTTAAAAACTTTAAAATTTTATCTGATTACAAACTATATTTTTTCAATTTAACAATTCTCTTGATAAGTGCAACAAATATTGGAATTAGTAAAGATGCAAACTTGTATCATCTTCAAAATCAAGCGTGGCTTAGAGATGAAAAAATTGTATTTGGCCTAAGCAACATAAATCCATATTTAGGTTATTCATCAATATTTGAGTATATAAATTCACTTTTATGGATTGAAAATAATTTTATTTTTGTTCACTTTGTGACCCTTTATATAATTGCCTGTATTTTTGACATAATATTTAAATTTATCCTATCTGATTCAAATTATTTAAATAATGTTGGGTATGTTTTTTTAATAATAGGGCTCTTAGATAATTTCGGATTTTCTGGGGGAAGAAACGGGTTCTTATTTTTACAAGAAACATTTAAATATGATCAAATATTTTCTTCTTTATTTTTAACGACTTTAATATTGTTTCTTTTAATTTATAAGTTTTCTGACAAAGAAACCGGGTTTAATTTGTTCTTTTTTATTACAGTTTTTACAGTACAAACAAGATTTACAGGACACATAATATTCTTATTGTTCTTGTTTTTAATAATTAATAAAAAATTTCCTCTGATAACAAAAAAAAGTGTAGTTTCAGTATTTCTTTATCTGCTTTTTGTATTTAAAAATTTTTTATATTCTAGTTGTCTTTGGTTCCCAGTGTCTTTTACTTGTATTAAGTTTGCTCCATGGCATCAACCTAAACAAGCAGAATTTATATCAAATTTATTGATTAATACCAATAAGCTTCCAAATTCAAACGCAACAGATGTGATTCCTTTTGAAGACTTCATGAATGAGTTTTTAAATACTCAAATAGATTATGTTTTAAATTTCTTGGTTACTTTATTTGTAATAATTACTTTTTTTCTAATAATTTCAAAAAAGTTGATGATCAACATTACACAGATTTTTGGTTCTGTATTGTTATTTTTAGTTTGGATCTATCTGGCACCAACTTATAGGTTTGGTGTACCTTTTTTTCTAAGTATTTATTTTACAATTAGCTTTCTATATCTAGATAAAGTTAAGGTTAATTTTTCAAAAAATATAAAAAATTTAATATTCATACCGCTGTATTTTTTTGTGATCGTAGCAATTATTAGAGGAGATTCGATTTTAGAATTACGAAGTTTAAGTGATATATCACTTGTAGTTGAACAAAAAGAAATAGAATTTGTTAGCGTTGATGATTTCTGGTGGATTTCACCTACTAACAATGATGGATACTTATGTGGTACATATAAGTACTGTTATGTTGAAAAATTTAAATCGAAAAAAGTTTTATATCTAAATGATTATTTTTACTTTGATCCAATCAATAAAAACCATTACATAGATGAATTTTCATAATTGATTGTTTCTAAAATAAATTTTCTTCCTTGGCTTTTTCTATCCATGGAATTACGATATCAAGCATTTCATCAATTGTAGTTGTAGCTTCAAATCCTAATAATTTTTTAGCTTTGTCTGTAGATGGTATTCTTTTTTGTACATCAAACTCAAAAGGATCTACAGATGTGTATTTAAATTCTTCATCTTTTCTGATTTTTTCCCAAATAATTTCAGCTAGTTCTAAAACTGTTGTTGATTGGGCTGTAGATAAATTAAAATCTTCATTTTTTGCATTAGGATGTTCTAAAAGAAGACAGATGCCTTTAGCTAAATCTTCTCCGTATGTGTAATGCCTAATTTGATTTCCTGAGCCTAAAATTTCTATACTATCTGTACCTTGAAGTGTTTTCAGAATTAAATCTGGTACGACATGACTTAATGCTAGTTTTGAGCTACTTTCAGTAAGTTTTTTTTCTGTTTTTGTCTTTACTTCTCCTATCCCAACACAATTAAATGGACGAGCAATTGAAAACTCTAATCCATATTGAGAGAAAGCTGACCTCGCAAAATATTCGACTGCTAATTTTTGAAAACCATAAGAACTTATCGGAGGAGGAATTTTAAATAAATCTTCTTCCTTTGTTGGAAAAATATCTGATGACTCAAAAACCATTGAAGAACTTAAAAATACAACTCTCTTTAGTTTTGAATTTTTGAAACAATCTATAGCAACATCTGTTGTAGCAGATATTATTTTCTCATTTTCACTCAAAAGATCATATTCGAACTCATGAAAGTAAGATATTCCTCCAATCATGGCTGCTCCTGCGATAAGATAGTCGCAGTCTGACATAATCTCTTTTAGTAGGGCTCTATCTTTAACATCATTATTAAAAAATTTGTAGTTTTCATTATCTGAATGGTTTCTTATAACTTCACCATATTTTGATAAATTGTCTATGCCGTATACAAAATAACCTTGATTTAATAATTCTTTAACAATATATCCTCCGATGAATCCCTCGGAGCCAGTAATAAGCACTTTTTTCATAAATATTTTTTAGATATTAAATTATACCTCTTTAAATAATTAGTTATTAAATATATAACTACTCTGAATTTATTGTTTTTAGATATTCAAATTAAAATAGACAAATGAAGTTAATAATAATATTTTTAATAAATTTGTTATTCAACAATTATCTAATCAATGCTCTTATTAATAGAAATGAAGAAATTGGCTACATTGGTCTGAGTTCAATCCGAGATGACTTTCAAAATGTTGGCTTTCCAGTTGAGTTCCAAATAAATTCTCTATTTGTATCATTTTTTGTTAGCATCTTGCTTACATCATTGATTTATATTTTTGTTGTAAGAAATTTTAAACTAGATGATATATTACAAATTTCTTATGTAGCTTTCCTTAAGATTCCATTAATTTATATTGGTACATTAACATTTTCACTTTATTTATTAAGAGTTTATAACCTATCTAGAGGAGTTTTAATTGTTTCGATTCTAATCTATTCAATAATTGGTTTCATAGGGGTATTGATAACAAGTGATGATATTTTTCCAAGATTTTTTAATCCTTCTTACTATAAATTTTATGTATTCGCTCTGACAATTATTTTTGGGGTTGTTGCATTTTTTAATGTAAGAAGCTCAGATGAAACGAGTTCAATTTCAGTTGAAAATAGTGAAGTTTTAGCCGATATACCAGAACTTTCAGAAGGTCAAACTCTTGATGATTTTGGTACCTGCTTTCCGTGGAGTGGTAGCAACAACTACGATCAATGTATTGAAGGTGCTTCTATAACAGTAGTTAAAAGTTTTCCAGATAGATTAACAAATGTTATTTCATTTGGATCTGAGATATACGTTTTACAAAATGATGGAATTGCTTATGTTGTAAATGATGAAAGTAGAGTTTTTCTTGATATAACTGATAAAGTTGGGGCATTTGAAGAATTTTTTGAATCAGGTTTTTTTAGCCTAGCTTTTCATCCAAGTAAAGAATATCTAGTAGTGGGTTATTCGGACAAAGAAAATCATCTTGTCTTTGAAGAGTATCAACTCACTCAGGCTGGTGAAGTTGATTATGAAAATAGTAAAATTCTACTTTCTATACCGAATTCACAATGTTGTCATTATTCTGGAAATGTTATTTGGTCTGACTTTTTTCAAGACTTTATTGTAAGTGTGGGTGATATGGAAACTAATGGATACAGTGAAAAAGTAAACGTCCCCTTACTTAATTCAGAGCCAATAGACACAACATCACCAAGAGGCAAGGTTTTACTTTTGAATAAGAATATTAGTAAACCAAAAATGTTGAGTGTATCAAATTTATACAATCCTAGAGAAGACATAATTGGATATGGACTCAGAAATCCATGGAAAACATATGAGTATAAAAATTATTTATTTATTCCAGACATTGGGTTTAGCACTCAGGAAGAACTAAATATTGTTGATTTAAATGAGTTTGATCAAACTAAAGAACCATATTTATTTGGCTGGCCACATTATGAGGGAATGATTGACAATAATGTAATATTCAATGAAATATTTTTATATGAAGAAAATATACCTAAAAATCCAAATCAGTTCATAGAGGAAAATACTATATTTCCAAACGTATACTATGAGCACAGCGCTCCAGCTAATTTTAGAGCTGCTTTAATTGGCGGTGGTGTTATTTCTGATACCGAAAGTAAGTATTTTGAAAATTACTTTTTTGCAGATTACATAAGTACAGAATTGTTCTCGTACGACTTTCAAAATGACAAACTTTCAATTATTCCGCTTCCACCAGTTGATGGTTATATAACTTCAATTGAGACAAACCCAAATGAAAGAAACTCTTTGTTTTTTACAACCGGGTCGGGATATCTGTTTAAAGTTATACTTCCTTAAAATAAAAATTTTAAATTTTGATATTATCATTACAAAAGAGTGAGTTTAGATAAAAAAATTTTACATATTATTCCAGCAGCCGGTAAAGCAACAAGGTTTGGTGGTATACCTAAATTTTTACTTCCGTTATCAAAAGATAATTTTTTAATAAAATATCATGCAAGTGACTTGGCTATTAAAGACATAAATATCAAGAAGGTAATTGCAACGTCATCAGAAAATTTTGATACTCTAAAAAGAATGCATCTTGATGTTGAGCTAATTGAAATTGAGTCACAAACAATGAATGAGACCGTAATAGAAGTAATTGATAGTTACCCAGAATACGATGATTACCTTTTGACAATGCCAGACACATATTTTTTTGACAATAACCTTCTATATAATTTATTTACCAAATATATCGAAAATAAAAAAACTTGTTCGGTAGGTCTTTTTGAAATACAAGATTACCAAAGAGGAAAATTGGGTCAGTGTAAATTGAACAAAGATATTGTTGAGAAAGTAATAGATAAAGATATAAATTGTACCTTTAAACATGCTTGGGGTCTTATTATGTGGAATAAAAAATTTAATAAATTTATAAATCCAAATGATCCGCACATTGGATACATAATAAATCCAATTATCAAAGATAAGGTTGATGTCTCATTTTCTATATCTAGTTCTCTATATTATGACTGTGGTACTTTTGATGAGTATAAAAAGTTATTAAACGATTTAACAGAATAGAAATGGATAAAAATAAAACTATCTTAAGTGCTTCATTTGAAGTAAAAAGAGAATTACCAAAAAATATTGTTGACAAAGATTTATTTTTATTTGATCACGAGATAAAAAGAAATTTTTCTGAAAGTTATGTTTTAAATGAAAAAAATTGTTTTGTATTTGGTCAGAATATTTTGTCAATTCGAAAGCTTTCTATATTTGTAAAGGAAACTTTTTTTTTAAATCCAAAAGCCAAAAAAATATTTAAAGATACATTAAAAAATATCCTTCCGTTGAGAAAATTTAAGAGTATTGATAATGGATATTGGATAACTGATGACAAAAGCACGGTATATTTTCATTGGTTTTGCGATGCGTTACAAAAAATAACACTGATTGAAGGGTATGAAAATAAGGTGCTTTTAATACCTGAAAGATTTACTGAGAAACAGTTTGTTATTGATACTTTAAAATTATTAAACATAAATTATCAAGTATTAAAAAAAAATACATTATATAAAATAAAAAATATAGAAATTTATGCTGAAACAGCACCTACCGGAAACTATAATCCAACTGTCCTGAAAGATTTAAGAAAGTTATTTTTAAAAAAAACAAAAGCTGAAACAAAACCAAATATTTATAAAAAACTATGGATCTTAAGAGACAATGACATTAGAGAGATTGAAAATTCAGAAATAATATATCCTATTTTAGAATCTTATGGATTTGAATTTATTTACTTTGAAAAACTCACGATGAACGAAAAAATTAAAATACTTAATGAAACATTGTATTTAGGAGGAATTTGGGGCTCAGGATTAACAAATATGTTATTTCTAAATGAAAAAACTAATTTAATAGAAATTAGAAATAAAAATGACAAACATAACAATGCTTTTTTTTCAATGGCAAGTGCACTTAATTTAAATTATTTCTATTACTCTACAGATTTTTATGGCGATAAAAAAAGTTTAAACATTGATAGAGAAGGTTTTGAATCATTTTTAGAATCAATCCAAAATCATTGAGCTAATAGAAAACTGAAATTATTAATTCCTATTTGTTGATATCCTAAGTTAAAAGTGAAGTTTAACAAATTTAACATATCTCATTACTTTATATTTGCAATTGGTTTTGTGATTTTTAAAATTTCATTTATTTTTAGAAAATTAATAAAAAATAAAAGAGAAGATACAGTAATTCTGTATGGACATAAATTATATGGAAATCTGAAAAGTCTTTATTCTGTCCTTGATGGTGAATTAAATTGTTTTTTCTTAACTCTTGACTATAAAAACTACAAAAAGCTAAGCTCTCAAAATTCTAATGTCCTTTACGGTCTAAACATAAAACATATTAATCGAGTAGTAAACTGTAAAATTTTTGTATCCGACCATGGCACTCATTATTTTAAAAAAATGATAGGGCAAAATAAGAAAATATTTATAGATGTAAATCATGGACTTCCAATGCAGAAGTGGAATGAAAAAATGATGAGTCAATGGTATAGATTTACAGAGGTATGGCTAATGTCTGAAATGCATAAAAAAATTTATATTAATGATTTCGGCTATAAAGAAAAAAATAATCTAATTGTTACCGGTTATGGTCGACTTGATTATTTAAAGAAGTTTATTAAAAGTGAAAGTAAAGTAAAAATAAAATCAGAGTTGTTGAATAAATATAATTTTGATGAAAATAAACAAATTGTACTATATGCACCAACTTGGATACATAACAAAAGTCTTGTAAGCGATGAGTTTATGAGTCCTAAAAAAACTTCTTTTATCAAATTTCTAGATGAAATTTCAAATGAATTGAATATAAATCTTATTTTTAGACCGCATATAAACACTACTTTCAATCGAAAAGATAAAAAAATATTTAACTCTTTGAAAAATATTACGTTTATGCCTCAAGATGAATATGATAGCGTTGAAGATTTTATGATTTTATCTGATATATTAATTACCGACTATTCTTCAATTTCTTTTGACTACTTACTTCTAAATCGACCAGTAATTTTCTTGAATACTTTATCATCATTTGATCATGGTTTGTTCAAAGATAGCTTTTTTAGGTATGGAAAGATTACCGAGGAATCAGAAATTAGAACAAATTTAAAAAAATATTTAGAAAATCCAAATTTGTATTTTGAAGATTGTCCTCAACATCTAAAGACTTTGGAAGAGCTTTATGATGATACTGAATCAATTGCATCAGAAATTTATTTGGATCGAATCAGAAACTTTTTTTAATAAGGTATTTCTTCCACTCTTAGAAAATGGAATCCTTTAAAATAATCTGGATCAAAATCAGAGTTCCATCTTTTAACTATCTGGTAATCAGCGAAGGTATTTAGGAATTCATTTTCATTACATATATGCAAGGGATAAGTTACTTCCTCTGAGTAATAATTATTATTTAACTGAACAAATATTTTTGACTCGTCATTTGACAATGGATGTCTGTCTATAATTATGTGTCTTGGTTTTTTATTAATAATATTTTGAACAAAATCTTCCCAGTCTTCAAAATACTGTAAGGTGCTTGAAAGAATAACAATATCAACATTTTCAATATCATTTAAATTTGAAGTAAATTTAATTGGTAATTCATAAATATTTGCTATTTCTCTGCCTTTAAGAATAAAATTATCTTAAGAGAGGCGAATACTGCATCTTTAAACTTAAGTACAAAAAAATTTTATTCCCGATTTATTTATAATTTTCTAATTAAATTTACTTATCCTTTTGCTTATAAAATTATTGCAGTTTCAAAAGGCGTTAAAGATGACTTAATAAATAGCTATAAAATTAATAA
>NZKX01000004.1 GCA_002694025.1 Fidelibacterota bacterium
ATGATGTAAAAATTAGCGGTGGTCCATTTCAGTTAGTCAAAAAAAGTAATAAACTAATGACTACATTAGGTATTTCCCTCAAATTTAAAAAGGGATACCCCGACACAAGATTTTCTAATGCAGAAATTAAAAATTTAGATAAAGAAAAAATTAAAACACTGACTGGTTTAGCAGGAACATTAATAATGTTTGATGGGAGCTTGATTCATCGAGGAAGCCCGATAAAAGAAGGGTTTAGATATGCATTAACAAATTATTATTTTCCTATAAATAGTTATAAATCTCAAATAGAAAAATTCAAAAAAGTTGAAAATGAATAAATCTTATTCACCAATAATTGTGTTCACTTATTTACGATTAAAAAAACTAAGAAAAATTATAAATACTCTAAAAAAAAATAAAATATCAAAAAATACTGAAATATTTTTTTTTAGTGATAATTATGTGAATCCCTCAGATAAAACAAAAATTAGAAAAGTGAGAAATTACTTAAAGAGTATCACAGGTTTTAAGAAAAAAAAAATTATTTGTAGAAACAAAAATTATGGTAATGGCAAAAATATAATTGACGGCGTAACTTCAATTTTAAAAAAAAGAAAACAAGCTATTATTCTAGAAGATGATTTGATTATAGGTAAAAATTTTCTTACTTTTATGAATCAATGCTTAGATGCATATAAAAATGAAAAAAAAGTTTGGCATGTTGGTGCGTGGAATTATGATTTAAAAATAAAGTCTGACTATGACATTTTTTTTTCAAAAAATATGAATTGTTGGGGGTGGGGTACTTGGAGTGATAGATGGAAATATTTTGAAAAAAACCCTACTAGTCTAATCAGATATTTTGTAAATAATAAAAAAAAACTTCCTAAGTTCAATCTAAACAATAAAATTAATTATTTTAATCAAATATTAAGAAATAATGAAAATAAAATAGATACCTGGGCAGTATTTTGGTATGCACAAATCTTTAAAAGAAATGGTTTATGTATATCTCCCATTAACAGTTTAGTGATTAATAATGGGTTTGACAGATTTTCAGTCCATATTCACCCTAAACATTTTATGAATGTTATCTATAAAACAAAAATTTCAAAAAAAAATTTTTTTAATTTACCTAAAAAAATTCAAGAGTATAAATCTTTTTATAGAGAATTTGACGAATATTATAATCAAAAAATAAATATTAAGGTAAAATTGAAAAATTACTTAGATTTAGGTTTTAATTTTTTTAATAAAAAAAACAAATGAAAACAATTATTAAAAAAATTTTAAATTCTAGAAATATCTCTTATTTTAAAAATATTGATAAAAATAAATTATATGAATTAATAAAGTTATTTCATCCATATGATTTAGGTTATGATTTGATTAGAGTTGGAGATAATAAAGATGGTGGCTATCTTATCCCGAATTGTTTAGATGATATCAAATTTTGTTTTTCCGCAGGTGTTGATGATAAAGTATCTTTCGAAAATGATTTGTATAACAGAAATATTAAGTCGTTTTTAGCTGATTATTCCCAAGAATCTAAAAGAGTTCCAGAAAAGTTTATTTTTGAAAAAAAATATATTAAATCTTTTAATTCTTCTGATGCTTTAAATATCAATGATTGGATTAGTAGTAAAAAGGAAGTTATTAAGTCAGAAAATTTAATTTTCCAAATAGATGTTGAAGGCTATGAATATGAAATTATTAATAGCATTGAAGAAAAAAAACTAGACCAAATAAAAATACTTATTATTGAATTTCATGATTTAGAATATTCCGGAAATAGAATTATTTATCAAATGATCGATTCTGTTATGAAAAAAATTTTGAAAAAATTTGATGTAGCTCATATTCATCCTAATAATTGGAAAGAACCTACATTAATAAATGGATTGAAATTTCCATCTAATCTAGAGGCAACTTTTCTCAATAAAAACTTTGTAAAAAGTAAAGGTAAAATTAACTTTTTGCCTCATAAACTGGATGTTAAAAATGTTTTATCTAATCCAGATGTTAAACTTGATAATTACTGGTATTTATAATTAAAATGAATTTATTGATTACAGGATGTTGTGGACACATAGGTTCTTATTTAACTGAGAATGTTCATAAAATAAAAAAAATAAAAAAAACAATAATAATAGATAATTTAGAATCTAATCGTTACTACTCACTATTTAATATAGGAAATAAAAATAACATAAAATTTTTAATCAGGGATATTAGTAGAAAAAATAGCCTAAGTGATATCAAAAATATAAACTATGTTATTCATTGTGCATCGATGACTAATGCAGAAAAGAGTTTTTCAAAAAAAAATAAAATGTATAGAAATAATATAGATTGTTTAAAAACAATAATTTCTTTTTGTAAAAAAAACAATTCAAAACTTATTCATTTATCATCAACTAGTGTTTATGGAAAACAAGCAAAAATAGTAGATGAAAGTTGTGAAAAAAAATTTTTAAAACCACAGTCACCTTATGCGGATATTAAATTGTTAGAAGAAAATATGCTAAGAAAAGAAGGTAATGCTTTAAATTATATTACATTTCGTTTTGGCACTATAGCAGGGGTGTCAAAGGGAATTAGATTTCATACCGCAGTTAATAAATTTTGTTTTAATGCTGCGTTAAATCAAAATATAGCTGTATATAAAACAGCTATGCATCAATATCGACCTTACTTATCATTGAGAGATGCCTTTAAGGTATTCAAATTTTCAATAGAAAAAGATTTTTTTAATAATGATGTATATAATGCATTGTCGGGAAATTATACTGTAGACCAAATTTTAAAAAAAATTAAAAAAAGTAGAAAAAATATAAAAGTCAAGTTGGTTAAAACTCTGATTATGAACCAGCTTTCCTATAAAGTTAGCAGCCAAAAACTTAATAAAGCAGGATTAAAATTAAAAAGTAAAATTGATCAGGATATAAAAGATACACTTAAGCTTTTAAAAAATTTAAGCTAATAAATTTTAAGGTCTTAAAAAAGAATTTAAACCCAGCATAGATGAGGTTATTCCAAATAATCTGAAGAATCTAAATTTTATAATTTTATAATTTAAAAAAAGAATAGAAATTAATATTACCACCAAATCTTTAAAAATATAATGAGATGTTTTTTTCACAGCAAAAAAATAACTGTAGTTTTTCTTGTAAAAGTAAAACATCGACCACATATAATGCCATGCTCTTAATAAATCTAATTTAGCACTTTTTCTAATCGAACTTGCTCTTGAATGCCTAATTTCTAAAGATGGCAATAAATAAGCAGTGATTTTCTTTTCTTTACATCTTGATAAAATATCAAGTTCTTCAAAATATAAAAAAAAATTTTCATCAAAGAAACCTATTTTTTTCAATATTGACATATTGATGAACATTACAGATGCTTCACCAACATAATCTTTCACTGGTAATGATCCTGATTTATATTTTCCATGGCCGGGTATTAAAATTGAAAATTTTTTTATTTTTTTCGAATATTTTATTAAGTTATGAATAAGATTTTTTTTAAATTCAACATCAATATCAAAATATATTGCGAATTTTGTTTTACAGTTTTTTAATGCAATATTAATGCCTGATCCGTTCCCGTTATTAATTGATCTTATTATTTTTGTTCTCTTTGGAAGCTTTATTAGATCAAAATTGTAATTTAATGAATTATCTACAATAATTAAGTTATATTTTGTTCCAATAGCTTTTAAAATCTTATTAAGTTTCTTTTTATCACTTTTATAAACTACTAAAATAATAGTAATCATTATTTTATTTTAAAACTCAAGTTAAAAAAGTTGTTGGGAAAAAGTGAATTTTTTTTATCAATGGTTTCCCAGCTTTCTTTAATAAAGTAACTATTGTCATGAACACTTAAATTATTAAAAAAACTGAAAGGCACTTTTGTTTTTTCCCAAACTTTCATAAAAAAGTATTTTGAAAAATCATCAATATTTTCCATATAGAATTTGATAGTATTTTTATCCATTTCGTGTATGCAGTCAAAAGCCAATGTGATATCAACAAGATTATGTTTCAATAAATTTA
>NZKX01000054.1 GCA_002694025.1 Fidelibacterota bacterium
ATATGGGTGAATTTATTATTTCAGGTTCAGGTGCGTTTGATTTTCTTCAAAAAATAACCACTAATGACCTAAGTAAATTACAATTTGGTCAAGCACAATATACTTTAATGTGTAATGAGGAGGGAGGAATTATTGATGATTTAATTATATATAAAAAAGAAAATGAATATTTGATGGTTGTTAATGCATCCAATAGGGAAAAAAACCTGAGATGGTTGATTAAGCATAAAGAAAGCAATGTGAAAATTAAGGATATTAGTGATTCGTTAGGTTTACTATCAATTCAAGGACCGGAATCAAGAAGGCTTTTAGATAAAATTTCTGATGTCGACATAAATGAAATTCCATTTTATCATTTTAAAAATGGATCTATAAATGGTTCCAAAGCTATGATATCTAGAACTGGTTATACCGGAGAACTTGGGTATGAAATTTATGTTGATTCAGACAATTTAATTAAAGTTTGGAAATATGTTTTAAGAGAAGGGAAGGAATACGATTTAAAGCCAGTAGGCTTAGGGTGTAGAGATACATTAAGGTTAGAAATGAAATATCCTTTATATGGTTTGGATATAAATCAAAATATTAATCCAATTGAGGCAGGACTTGAATGGGTAATCAAATTTAATAAGGGATCATTTATAGGGAAAAATAGCTTGATGAAAATTAAAAATAACCCTTCGAAAAAATTAG
The DNA here is from genome assembly GCA_002694025.1 of Fidelibacterota bacterium. The sequence continues at coordinate 694 of NZKX01000054.1, forward strand.
TATGCATTGAAATGGTTGAAAGATCCATCCCTAGATCTGGAAATAGTATTGTATTCAAAGAAAAAGTAGTTGGTAAGGTCACTAGCGGTACAATGAGCCCGTCCTTGGGTAAAGGTATTTGTATGGGCTACGTTGACTATGCAATTTCTTCTTTGGGTAAATCTATCTCAATTGACATACGAGGAAAAAATAAAAAAGGGATTATCATCTCTCCTCCTTTTTATAAAGATGGCAGCCTACTTGATTAGGAAAAGTAGTTTGATTTTTTTCAGAATTGATTTTAAGAACTGTTATATAATTACTTTATTATTTTTAACTTTTTTGTTAAAGTAAAATTGATTATAATAATATTAATTATCAAAAGTGTAAAATATGGCCTCTGAACGCCGTCTTGAAATATTTGGCATTCTTCTAATAGCTATATCAGTTTTTTTATTTTTTAGCTTAATAGGTTATAACCCTAGCGAAGAACCTTCAATTTCTCCTAATGTCTTAGTTGAAAACCCGATGGGTATTTTGGGTTTAGTTATTTCTCATTTTCTAATAAAATTAGGTTTTGGTTATACTTCGACACTCATTCCTTTTTTTGGATTTTTGTGGGGCTGGACCATGTTTTCTAAAAAGGATTTCAGTAATAGTATTAGATTAACGCAATATGGCTTAGCTCTTATCTTTTTATTCTCTATTAGTGTAGGTTTTACCTTAATGACATTTTCAAAGCAGCCAAATTATTTAATATCGGGTCTCTTAGGTTATAAAATTGCATATTTTTTCAATGATTGGCTTAGTGAGTGGGGAACACTTATTTTTTTACTTGCATGCTACCTTACAATTATAAGAGGATATCTTAATATTAACTTTTATGCAGTATTTCCTGCTTTTGCTTCAAAGATAGCTTATTTCAAATCTAATTTTGGAATTTTTTTAAAAGAGAAAAAGGTTGAGAAAGCCAAAAGAAAACACACGTTGGATTTAAAAGAAAAAATCGGCCAGAATTCAGAAAAAGAATCAAATCTTATTGCAAAAAGTAACAAAAGAATTCCCGTATTAGATAAATCTGGAACTGAATCAGATAATAATTATCTAATTAAAGATGTCTCAAAGGAAAAAATTGAAAATAAACAAAAAACTTCAAAACCAGAAAATAAAGGAAAATCTGGCGAAAGTTTTTATAATGGATCTAATAAAATAGAGAATACTAGTGCACAGATAATAAATGATGACAAAACTGATCTAAATATTGAGGATATTATTGAAAATGAAGAATTAGACATTGATAATGTAGAGGAAAGAAAAAAGCCTAAAAAAAAGTACCAATTACCGTCTTCAGATTTGTTAGCTAACCCGGTTGCTGTTTCAGATACCTTAAATCGAGACGAGTTGGTTGATCGTGCCAACTATCTCACCCAATCAATGTCTACATTTGGGGTTGAAGGAAAAGTTGTCAATGTCCACCCTGGTCCGGTCATAACACTTTTTGAGGTTGAGCCAGCAGAAGGAGTAAGGGTAAATAAATTTGTTCAGTTAGCTGATGATTTGGCTAGAGTTATGGAAGCAAGCAGTGTCAGAGTTATTGCACCAATTCCAGGAAAGTCATCTGTAGGGATAGAAATACCTAATCGAAACCCTGCAACTGTGTACTTTAAATCGGTAGTTAATAGCCCTGAATTCATCGAAGCGAATTCTCTATTAACCCTTGCTATTGGTAAAACAACTTCTGGAGAGATAAGTACTTTAGATTTAGCAAAAATGCCACATCTTCTCATTGCAGGAACAACTGGATCTGGTAAATCTGTCTGCATTAATACAATTATTTGTTCAATTCTATATACTGCGACACCAGATGAAGTAAAGTTTGTGATGATTGATCCAAAAAAAGTGGAAATGACTCTTTATAAAAATTTAGAAGGGTATCACCTTTTGAAAATGGAGGATATCCCCGAGCCTATAGTCACATCAGTTGATAATGCAATTTTAGCTTTAAGAGCACTTGAAAAAGAAATGGACAGAAGATATAATGTTCTTGCAGATGCAATTGTCAGAAATATTGGCGAATACAATGAAAAAATGAAAAAAAATAATGAACCAATCATGCCTTATGTAGTTTTAGTCGTTGATGAGCTTGCAGATTTGATGATGCTTTCAGCTAAAGATGTAGAAGCTCCAATTGCTCGTTTAGCTCAGCTTGCAAGAGCAGTCGGAATACATTTAGTTATAGCAACCCAACGTCCGTCTGTTGATGTCATCACCGGTGTCATAAAAGCAAATTTTCCATCTCGAATTGCTTTTCAAGTAGCAAGTAAAATAGACTCAAGAACTATAATAGATCAACCAGGCGCAGATAAGCTAATAGGAAAAGGTGACATGTTACACTTAGGAACGGGAAGTTCTGATGTTTTCAGGATGCATAATGCATTCTTATCGCTGGAAGAGATTGAAGCTTTGATGGAACATGTGTCAAAACAAACAAAACCTGATGAATTAATTTTACCATCTGTTAGAGAATCTCAGGCTTCTGAATTCGATCCGTCTGATAATAGTGGTGTAGATGAACTTTTCCATGAAGCAGTTTCTCTTGTTATAACTCATCAACAAGGCTCGATATCGTTGTTACAAAGAAGGCTTAAAATTGGTTATTCTCGTGCTGCACGGTTGATAGATGAAATGGAACAAGCTGCAGTTGTTGGCCCTTTTACAGGAAGCAAAGCAAGAGAAGTTTTAGTTGATGAAACATATCTCGAAATCATAAAAGAATGATAAAATACTTAAAATGATATATTTCGCCTTTTTGGTTTTAGTAAAAATTGCATTTTCACAAAATGTTGAATATGAAAAATTCCAGAAATTTGTTCAATCTCCGAACGGTTGTGTTCTTAATATAAACGTTAAGCACAGCTATTTTGATAAAACTGTAGTGTCATCAGGTGTATTTTACGCGAAAGATAAAATGTATATCTATGACAATGAGGAGCAATACATAAAATATGATAACCAATATATCACAACTATAAATAAGATACATAAACAAGTTGTTTATGACTTAATTAATGAAAGTAACGTAACAATTTTTGATATCTTATCAGGTAATAATCATAGCATTCATTTCAGTCATTCATTTTATGAAAAAGATCAAGTATGTATACCATTCCATATTGATTTATGGGGCATTCAAGGTTCTATTTGGACAAGTAGTGTAGATGGAGCTCCACTAAAAATTAAATTCATTCAAGAAAAGGATATAACTGTTCAGATAGATATTAACTCTAGCACAATAAGCTCTAATTATAATCCTCCTGTTTATGATGTTTCAGACTATGAGGTAATTAGTTTAATTGATTAAATACTTTAAACTTTCTCTAGCTGTAATTATAAGTGTTAGTGGGCTTTATTTTGCATTTTCTGGAGAAGACTTTGAGACTTTTATTTATAATCTTTCTGTTATCAGTATAAAGGATTTATGCTTTGCATCTATTTTACTTATCTTTAGTTGCATTCCTCGCGCTCTTAGATGGAAATTAATTATTGAGCCATTTGAATCTATACCTTTAAATCATGTTTTTAGTGCTACTATGATAGGATACTTTGGGAATGGCATATTAGTTTTTAGGCTGGGAGAAGTTCTAAAAGCTTTTGCTCTTTCAAAAGGATATAAAATAACCGTGTCTCAAGCTTTTGGGACTGTTGTCGCTGAAAGAATATTAGACTTACTAATGGTTTTATTTATTTTTATAGCTACATTTACATCTTTTCCTATGAATGATGACAAAATTAAAGTTGGTGTGATTCTTTCAAACTTATTAGTTGTTCTTTTAACAACAACTATAGTAATAACATACAAGTTTAATTTATTATCAAAGATTTCTAAATTTGAAATATTTACTAAAAATTATGGACAAAAAATCTTTTCAATCATTGAGAAATTCTTTGAAGGTGTTGTCGTAATTTTCAAAAACAGGAATATTTATTTTATAATATTTTTAAGTTTTTTGATTTGGGGAATTTATTTTTATATTTCAGTAATACTTCTCCAAACTTGCGGAATTTCTTTAAGTTTATCAAATATAGGTGTGCTTCTTGTTATAAGTAGTTTTATTCTTGGCATCCCCTCGTTGCCTGGAGCTGCAGGTACATTAGATGTTGGAGTTAAGTATACATTAGTACTAATTTTTAACATTGCAAGTTCAAAAGCGCTAACATACTCAATAATTTCACATGCAATATCATATTTCCCACTACTATTAATTGGTTTTGTGTATTTTTTAACTAGTAATGTAAGTCTTAAGGACGTTAGGAGTAGTAAAAATAATATTTAATGAAGAATTATGATTGTATATTTTTAGATAGGGATGGCACTCTCAATCCAGATCCAGGTTACATTAACAATATTTCAGATTTCAACTTTTATGATTTTACCCTTCCAGCTCTTAAAATAATGTCAGAAAGAAATAATCGGTTTTGTATAGTTACAAACCAATCAGGCGTGTCGAGAGGCATTATCTCAATTGAAAACCTTAAGATTATAAATAATTACATATGGAAAGAATTTAATAAAAAC
>NZKX01000026.1 GCA_002694025.1 Fidelibacterota bacterium
ACAATCAATAATAATGTCCTATCAATTATGGTTATAATAAGTATATTCTCCACACCTATACAACACCTTATCTATGATAGATATTCTGCATATACTAGATGGATTAAAGAAGATCATTCATTGAATATTCAACCTACTTTAAGAAGAGAAATATCTTTTGTTTATATAGATATTATTAACGATATTCAGCTTATTCTTCTGATTCTTATGCCTTTCTACTTTGACTTAATAATAATATATTTTGCAATTAATTTATTGGCATCATTTTATATAACTCTTCTTCATTTATATTTTTCTAAGAAATATATGAGTACATTTGCAGAAAATCATAGACAAAAAGATATTAAGAGACAATGAGATATAAAACGATCTATATTGCTGGTATCAATAGGAGCGGCGGGTCACTCTTATCGAGATTATTCGACGGGCATCCTGATATATTAAGTTATCCTACAGAATTAGGATTTCCCACTGATAATAATTTTTATGAAATTACTGATTCTTATTCTGGGATACCTCAAACGATTCCAAACATTAATTTTAATGACAATAATGATTTTTACTCAATACTGGATATACCAAAACAAAAACACGAGTATTCTACTACATGGGGAAAAGAAACTGCTGACCCATTAGGAGTCAGAGATAATTATCTCGAAAAAAACTTTTACGGTAACGTTGAGGCACATTTTGATTATAATAAATTTACTGGAATATTTGATAAATTAGCTAAAAAAGCTAAATCCATTGAAGATTTATATAACGCAAGGCATCACGCATATTTTACTGCATGGGATAATGGAAAGCATATAAAGAATCAGTCTGCAGTGGTTATGCAAGATAGCGGTGGTATTTATTTGACTAATATCGATAAGTTTTTTAGTGAATTTCATCAATCCATATTAATTTATCCCTTAAGAGATTTAATGGGATACGTTGCTGCAGAAAAAGTACGGTACGCGAGAAGATTTTTTGGCTCAAGACGTTTTGCATTTCCACAACTTCCTAATTATTTTGTTAAACAATTTGATCACTATGATATTAATGCACAAATAAAAGGATGGTTATGTGCTCTAACAAGAGTAAGGATTCTACAAGAAAAGCACGGTCTTAATCAACAATTTATAGTTTATAGTCACAATATTTTAACTTCATATCCAAAAGATACAATGAAACGATTATCAGAATTATGTAACATTAAATATACAGAAGATTTGCTTAGACCGACAATTGGAAATAAAAATTGGCTAGGAAACTCACATTACGGTCCTACTAAAGGTATATCAAATAAAATATCAGCCAATTATCCAAAAGTTTTAACTAAGAATGAAATATCTACTATCAAATTATTTTCAGATAATATCGATATGCATTTATCAGAACACAAAACTCCTGTGGATTTGTTATCTATACCTCAGAAATATTTGTATGAATATAAGCGACAAAAAAAATACTTTAATGAAACCGAAAAACTGAGTCTTTATTATGCTTTATCTAATGCTACAAAAAGACGTTATCATATTAAGCAAGTACCTTATTATTCTTTTTTTGCAATTATTTATTCTATTTTTGTGCGTATAGTTCATATTCCAAGAATGTTTAAACTTAAATACTTTAAAGCAAAAGGCAAACAAAATTATACATAAAAATGACGAAATTATTTATAACCTTAGGTCCATCTACACTCAATAAAAAATTCTTATCATCTGTTGATTGTAATAATATAAAATTATTGAGAATTAATCTCTCACATACTGATATTAATGAACTTCCTAAGATTGTCAGGTTTATAAGACAATATTCTAAAACTCCAATATGTTTAGATAGCGAAGGTGCGCAAATAAGAACATCAAAATTAGCCGGAGGAACAAAAAAACTCATTACAAATAAAATAATAAAAATAAATAAAAGCAATGATATTAATAAGAATATAACTCTTGTCCCAGAAAATATTTTTAAAAATCTAAAAATAAACGATATATTATCAATAGATTTTAATAGCGTAGTAGTAAAAATTATCAAGGAAACCGAGAGATTTTTTGAATGTAGGGTAATACAGGGTGGTACTATAGGCTCAAATAAAAGCATTTCTGTGAATAGAGATATCAAAATCCCTCCATTTACAGATAAGGATATAAAGGCATTTTCAATAGGAGAAAAATTAAAGATAAAGAATTATGCATTATCTTTTACATCAAAAGCTTCAGATGTTATTAAACTGAGAAACTTATTTAAGAATAAAATCACAATAACATCCAAGATAGAATCAAAGAGGGGCCTAAGAAATTTACAAGAAATTCTAAAAGCAGCTGACAATATATTAATTGACAGAGGAGATCTTTCTAAAGAAATACCTCTTCATGTGATACCAAGGAAACAAAAAGAAATCATATCTGAAGCAATAAAAGCAAATACTCCAGTATATGTTGCTACTAACTTATTAGAGTCAATGGTTACTAGAATTGAACCAACAAGAGCGGAAGTTAATGACGTATATAATACGCTTATTGATGGCGCAACTGGTCTTGTTTTAGCAGCAGAGACAGCTATTGGAAAATATCCTCAAAAATGTATAGAGATGATAATAAATGTCTCTAAAACACTCAAAAATTCAAAAAAATAAAATGTCTAAAATAATTTGGTTTACAGGTATGTCCGGATCTGGGAAAAGTTATTATTCAGATTACATCAAAGAGATTCTTAAAAAAGAAAACCTTAAAGTAAATGTGATTGACGGGGACGTAATTAGAGATAAATATAAAATCCCTGTAGGGTTTAGCTTTAATGAGATTTGTCAAAATAATAAAAATATTGCCAATATCTGTAAAGAAGAATATAAAAATTCTGATATTACTATTGTGTCAGTTATAACTCCATATGAATCAATAAGAAAAGAAATTAAAAAAATATTTAAAAATGATTTATTTTATATTTATGTGTATGCAGATATTGAGTCTCTAAAAAAGAGAGATACCAAGGGTTTATATAGGAAAGCTGATATTGGATTAATTGATGATATGATAGGTTACTCAGAAAAATCACTATATGAAGAACCAGAAAATGCAGATCTAAAACTTAATACTTCATCTAATATTCAACCAAAACAGAATATAGAACTACTGTCTAATTTTATCTATTCAAAGATTTTATGATTAAGCTTAAATTCATATCAACTCAAGAAGATATTTATTTTCAAAAAAATACAATCTATATCACATTTTCTAAAACAACTTATTTAAAAAATCAAGAAAGTTCTAATTTAGTATATTTTTTTGATATTCCTCATAATATTGATGAAAAAGAAATCAATTCATGTATAGAACGTAATTTATTTTTTGAATCAAAGGATAGTTACAATGAATTCTATCCTTTAGCATTTAAATATATATACAAATACTTTCTTACATATACACAATTTTACAATAGACTAGAATCTTTGATTTTAAAATATAAAGAAATATCTCATATTGAATATTCAAATAACATATCTTTTATCTTTAATCATGCTGTTTCCGCAATCTGTAAACGCTACGAGAAAATAAATTGTCCATTAAATGAAGAGTTTCATGGATTTAGTTATAGACATAATAATGAGATGTTATCTGATATCCCATTTATAATTGATAATAATAATTTTTATATATTATTGTACGCGCTATACCTCAGGATAACCAATCATAAGGTATTTATCTTGCCATCATCATTTATAGCAAATATTCCGAAACACACAAACATCCTAAAATCCTCAATATTTACTATACATAACCGATTTAAAAGGCTTTTAGGATTGGCCAGTAGTTCTAAATATCCATTCGGTTTAACTACACTAAACTTCTCAAAAAACTGTAAAAAATCTCATAGACTTGACAAAACAATCTGGAAAGATTATAGAGAGGATGAGAGGGATATAATCGAATATTTGATAAATACATTCTTCAATCAATTCTCACATAATTATTTAAATAATTTAAAATTGAAGATTCAAAAATTTTTGCGGTGGTCAAATAC
>NZKX01000055.1 GCA_002694025.1 Fidelibacterota bacterium
GAAAAATATAAAAATATTTGGAAATATCATCACAAAATCTGCAATAAAATAAAATTATGAAACTAATAAAATTAAAATAATTAACTAATGTTAAGACTTATTCATCATACCACAAACAAAAATACCATGAATGTGAGGCTTGAGTACCCATTATGAATTAAACAAATTGAACAAAAGTGCAAAACCTAAAATCCCAATAAATACTCTTTCGCTGTTTAAACCTTTTGTAATTAACAGAATAATGGCGATTCCAATTATTAATGCACCTAATAATCTCCAAGGATTTAAGTCTCTTAATTTTTCTAGCCATCTCATTTTTGAATATAATGATATATATATCTTGTAACGGCTTTATTTATAATATTCTGTTTTTTTGGACTTTGTATTAAATCATTCATAATATTGCAAACGGAAAACCCTTCCACCTTAAGGGACTAGTGAAAGAATTACCGTAAAATGTTTTTGAGTCTTATTCTGTAAAAAAAGCTTCCGCAGTTGCACCCATGAAATATCCGTACAATATGGTAATGGATGCCGATGAAAAGCCACCAGTAAGATTATGTATACCTCCTGAGGAAAAATCAGCAAACATTAATATCATTCCCGTTAGGAATCCAAGCCAACCAGCTAAAGTGAAGTCAGACCTTAAAGATTTACCTAATTCTTTAACCTTTATTGTATGCCTTCGCATATAGTTCAACCCACCACCAACTCCAATAACAAATAAAAATGAAGGGGCACTTAAAAAGTGACCAAAACCTCCAGCAGCTCCTTCCACAAAAAAAGCATATGCTAATATCCCGTTATAAAAAAAAGCAATACTAAAAAGGCCTATTATTTTATTATTCATTTCAAATACTTCATATTTTTTGTTTTAATTCAAATATTAAAATAAAAGATATTTCTTTGTTCTATATCAAACAAATCCCGCATCTAGCGTATTTCTAAAATAATATTCATAGAAAAATCTATTTATGTTTTTAGTGGTGGTGTCAAGGAGGCTTCAAAAATATTTCCACAAATATAGCCATACAATAAAGGTATCGTGATAGTTTTTAAGTTAGACACTACAAATGAAATACCCCATTCGATGTTTCCAAACTGCTCATCCATACCAGCACCTAAAAATCCAAGACCAACCAAAAAGCCAATCCAACCTGCTAGAATGAAATCTTTTTTTAGTGCTATGCCTAATTCTTTCTGTTCTAATGTATGTTTTCTCATTAAGGTGAATCCAATACCAACACCAAAAACAAGAATAAATGATGGAATACTTATAAATTGAACAAATCTTCCCGCAACTCCATCAATAAAAAGTACATAAGCCATCGAAACTATAGTTGATAAGTAATATAATAAAAAGCCAATAACAAGTGACCAGCTTAGATACATAGAAACATTTCCAAACAGTTTTATTTTCATAACTTATGCCTTTTGATTTTGATTAACAAAAATTAAACATTTATAATATAAATTTAAACATTATTCGACATTTAATAACTAATATTAGATTATTAATAGATGCATCCAAAATCTTATAACCTAAATTTCAGATTATCTTTTTAAATACATTACGAAGAAGAAGTATTTACGTTTATTCTTAAGATGTTAGAAGGTATTACTAAGGTCTATATTTCTAATAAATAATATCTCGCTTAAAATAAAGGCAATAGATATTTTAAAACATTAATTCTAGGCCCATTGAAAAATATCTTCCGTGAGCTGGTTCGAAATACCTACCACCCCATGCATTAGATCTTATGTTATCATAAAAATCATTTCCCAGAACATTATCGATATTTAACTTAATAACGGAATTAACTTTTAAAGTTTCTATTTTTTTTAAAAGCATGAAATCTACTTTTCTATACCCTGGAATCATTTGCTCATTAAGGTCATCAGCATAAATTTTGGACTTCAATAAAATATTTATAGATACATCAATTCCAAAAAAATCAATCCTTTCGAGTTCGAGATGAAAATTATCTTTTGGTATAAGCGGTAGGAGATTTCCCATAAGATTTTCATCATCAATTTTATAATCAGTAAATCGAAAGTTTGAATTAGTGTAAGATAGAGAATAATTGATTTTATTTATCAGGGTCCCAATTAATTCCAATTCATATCCATTTTTCAAAGTTTTGCCAGAATTTCTATAAAATGTTCTTCCCGGAATTCCTGATAATTCAAATGGAATTATTTCACCTTTAGTTCTAGTTTGAAAAAATGTACCCCTTACTTTTTTTAAATCACTAAACTCTCCTTCAAAACCCAATTCACCAGAAAAAGAATTTTGTGGTTCTAAATTATTATTTATGCCTTTACCACTTATGTTTTGAGGATCGTTTCCTAACTCATATAAGGTTGGAGTTTCAAAGTTTTGGGAAAAATTAGAAAATAGACGAAAGTCTCTAAATATCTCAAGGCTTAGTCCAGTTGAAGGACTAAAATTATGATATTCTCGAGCATCTCTATCTCCAATTAAAACATAATCTTCAAAGCTAATCAGATTTAAATCATATCTGATTGCTAAATTAAAAATGTGTCCCTTTTTGAACTTTAAAATATTATATAAAAACAATCCTAAGGATTTATAACTTTCATTCTTTTTGTAAACTAACTGCCCTTTTTCCCCTTGCATATTATCATACCTTGATCTTAAATCAACTTGATCAAGATATTCGAAACCGATCGAAGTTTTATTATTACTTAAGATAGTTGAACTCTTTTCAACAATAGAGCTGAAACCTCCGTACTTTCTAGCTAGTTCCGATTGTCCTCCAGATTCAAATGGTAGTCTATTTTGGAATTGCCTTCCTTTGTAAAATAAATGTGATCTAAGATCATATTTTTCAAAAATAGTGGAGTTATAGATTAAACTAAATTTTGATTGAAAAACTGACTCTCCAGATCGATAGTCTATATTTGCAGTTCTTGCTCTTCTTCTATCTTCATTTACTTCATTAAGTGTCAAACCACCTGGATCGTAAGAAAAAGGGCTGAACAGGTTATTTAATGAAATTTTAAATTTCTGACTGCCTCTTAAAATAAATTCAGTGCTCAAATTAAGAATGTTGGATTCTGTAGAGCTATGCTGTCTAAAACCTTTTGAAAATTTATGAAGGCCATTTAACCTCCATTTAAAGATTTTATTAAACCCGTTAAGTTCAATATTTAATTTTTTTGAATTATAGCTACCCAAACAAATATTTAATTTATTTTGACTCTTGTCCGATAATGGGTTCGAAATGAAGTTCAAAGCTGCTCCTGAAGCATTTCCAAAAACACTAGACGATGGACTTTTAAAAATATTAATAGTATTTATAAACATCAAATCAATCGCATCTAATTGAGCTTGGCCATCAGGTGTAGATTCTGGAACTCCATCTAAAAAAACTTTAACACCTCTAATACCAAATGAAGAACGCAAGCCTACTCCTCTTATCGATATACGAGTATCTTGTGCAAAGTTTTCATCGCTAAATACGGTAATTCCTGGTACAGATTCAATAGCTGAGTTTAAAGTTAAACTATTTGATTTTTTTTTTAGTGAGCTTGGTTGAATGATATGTACTGGAGATTTACTTTGAGATTTTTGATTTTTTCCTTGAACAGAAATTGGATCAAAATGATAGGATATTGAGTCTTGTATAGCAAGACAAATGACTGGCAGGAAAAAAAATATTAAGCCATTGTAAGTGTAATTTCTGATGCAATTCATATCGTAAAAACTATAAAAAATGTTTAATACACATTTAACGAAAAAGAGTAACAATTCGTTGCTTTCACAGTAAAAAATTTAAAAAATTTTCGAACAATTTATTTGCCTCTACCATACGGTAACCACATCCCTGAGTTTTGGGTTAAGAACTAAGAAGAAGATTTAGTAAATGATCATATTTTCAAAATACTTTACAAGGAATGAGAACAAAAAACCCAATCCAGGAACAAGGCTTTCTCGAACAAATTTGGTATTTCTACAATGTCGGCAGGGATTTGAACTTTTATTAGTTTGCTTTAAAAGTAGGAAATTTTGGATGAATTTTGATTCTAAATAATTCTTTAGTGACTTAAAAGTTTTATATTACTTGTAAACAATAAATCCCTACTACTTGTCCCTAAATGAATACTATAGTCTCCTGGTATAATAACATACTTATTTTCATTTAAATCCCAGCTTTGTAAATCTGTAATTGCTACCTTCATATATGATTTTAGTGATTCACCTTGATTTAAAAAAATACGTTTGAAGGCTTTTAGCTTTTTAATACCTTTATGTTCAATATAAAGTTGTGGCACTTCAGAACCTCGTCTTGAACCTATATTGGTGATGTTGAAATTTATTCTTAAAGTATCATTCTTAGAGAATTTAGTATCATTAAGCCTCACATCGTCTACTTTGAAATTCGTATAACTCAACCCATGACCAAAAGGATAGAGTGGCTCACCTTTAAAATACATATAGGTTCTACCATTCCTGATATCATAGTCATCAAAAGGAGGCAGATCCTTAATCCCTTTATAAAAAGTCATCGGTAATTTTCCCCCAGGATTAAAATCCCCAAATAACACCTCAGCTATAGCTTTCCCGCCTGATTGCCCAGGATACCAAGCTTCAATAATAGCTGAAATATGTTCATCTGCCCACGGTAAAGAAATCGTACTTCCATTAATCAAAACCAGTATTATGTTTTTGTTTACATCATACACTTTCTTTAAAAGATTTTTTTGATCAAGTGGTAAATCAGTATTTTGTCTATCACGACCCTCTGATTCTATATAATCATAAGTCCCCATTACCATAAGAACTAAATCTGATGATTTTGCCTTAGAAATAGCATCATCAATTAATCCTTCTTTGATCTCTGAAATCCCTAACCTAACCTCTCCCCATCCTTCATCTTCAAAGTATTCAATGGAAAAGGGATATTGAGTTCCCTTTTTAAGGTAGCTTGTTTTAAATGTTGTATGACTATAATTATCTGAAACCTTATCAATTATTTTTTTACCTTGAAAATAAAATTTGAGCCCGTCTATACCATTGACATTGATCTTATAACTACCTGACTTTTTTACTACAATGTTTCCAGAAAACCGTACTGAGAAAAAGTTTGGCTCGAAAACTGTTGAATCTGGAGTACCATCAAATTCCCAACTTATGTTCGGAGACTTTTCTATCCTAACTAAGTCAGGTTTTTTTTTAATATCAAATCCTTTAAAGTATTCTGCTTTAACACCAGGGCTACCATCAAGAGTATAAAACATGTTATTAGGCATAGTTGGAAGCTTTGTTTCTAAGATAGTAGTTCCCTGCGAATAAGTGATATTTGCATCAGGTATTAAACTTTTAATTCCCTCCAATGGTGTTATTTGAATTGAAGACTTTCCTGAGTATGTCCCAAATCTGCAAAAATTTGCATTGGGTCCAATAACTGCAACAGATTTAATATTTTTCTGTAATGGCAGGACATTATTTTTATTCTTCAGTAGGACCACAGATTGAAGAGCAATTTGATGTGCAAGTTCCTGATGCTGTTTCGAATCCACTACATCCTTTGATATTTTTGAATAAGGATTCATTGAAGGTGGATCAAAGACTCCAAGCTTTATTCGTGTTGTGAAGATTCTCAAAAGTGCTTGATCAATATATTCCATAGTAATCAAACCTTGATTAAAGGCATCCTTTAGGTACAAGCGAAAGTAGCTACCGCAATTTAAATCTGTGCCTGCTTTCAGCGACAATGCTACTGCTTTTACAGGGTCACTAACATATTTGTGGTTGATATGAATATCATAAATAGCTCCACAATCTGTAACAACCCAACCAGGGAATTGCCATTCATTTCTTAATATATCTTGCAGCAAAAATTTATTGGCGGTACATGGAATACCGTTTAGAGCGTTATATGCGGTCATTACAGATTGTGCACCAGCATCTACAATACTGCTTTTAAATGCTGGGAGATAGTAATCCCTCAATATTTTCATTGGGACCTCAGATGAGCCACTATGCC
>NZKX01000056.1 GCA_002694025.1 Fidelibacterota bacterium
CCACCTACTTCAGACACATGTTCATGGTGGTTGATTCTGATGATTATCAGAGTTTGACTATTTTTTTAAAAAGAGATGATGGTGCGGTTGTACACCTAAATGGTTATGAAATCATTAGAGATAATATGCCTTCAGGCATATTATATTATGATACATTTGCCATGGATGCTGTAGGTTGGGATGAGGAAGATGTTTTCTACAGTTATACATTTTCAAATGAATACCTTCAAGAGGGCGAAAATATAATTTCTGTTGAAATACATCAGGTCAGTGAATCTAGTTCAGACATTAGTTTTGATTTAGAATTAATTGGAACCTCATATTCAAATATAGTTTTACTAGATTCCATTTCTTATCAAGGTCAGGTAACAGATGTCTCCCATGGAAGGACGCTTGAACAAGCGAGCTGGTCTCTATTTGGTGAACCAACTCCAGGATTACCTAATGATACTCCAACATGTTCGACTACGCATATTTCTAGCAATATTGAATTTTCATTAGATCCTGGATTTTATGATTCTCCGCAGACGATTGAGTTGTTTTCAGATGATCCAATCTATTATACTCTAGATGGAACAACACCAGGCTCAAATGATATTTTCTATATTGACCCCATTTTGATTAATAACACCACAGTATTAAAAGCCCGTTCTATTGGAATCAATAAACTTCCAAGTCAGACAGCAGTTTCAACTTATTTCATTTCTGAACAAAATTATTTACCTACCATATCCTTAACAGCCAAACCCGAAACACTTTGGGATGAAGAGATAGGTATTTATGAGAATGAATACAAGCAAAGAGAAATACCCGTAACTATAGAATATTTTTCTACTAATGATGATCATCAATTTACAGCTAACTTAGGTGCAAGACTTGGAGGCGAAAATATCTGGACTAAGCCACAAAAGCCTTTCACAATTTATGCTAGAAATCGTTTTGGCCAAGATTTTATTGATTATCAATTATTTGATAATAAGCCTATCTCGCGTTTTTCCAGAATTGTATTGCGTAATGGAGGAGATGACTGGGAAGAAACACTATTAAGAGATCCTATGACACAAAGTTTAGTTAAGGGTATGATGAATTGTGGTTATATGGCTTATGCTCCTTCTGCTGTATTCTTAAACGGTGAATACTGGGGGATATATAATATTCGAGAAAAATTTGACACTCAATATTTTTCTCAAAACTTTAATGTCAATCCGAATAATATTGATCATCTTGAATATGCCAATACTCAAAATGGGATAGAGATGCTTGTGGTTGAAGGTACTAAGGACCATTACAATGTAATGATTGACTATATTGTAAATAATGATTTAAATGATCTTGATGTTTACAATCAAATCGAGCAGCAAATGGATATAGATAGTTTTATTGACCATATCACTATGACTGTTTATTGCGCTAACACTAGCTGGGAACACAACCGGGAGTGGTGGAGACCTCGTGAAAGTGATGGTAAATGGCAATGGCTGATTGTTGATTTGGACAGAGGATTCAATGCTAGCAATAGTAACACGAATCTTGTAGATAACCTCATGGGTGACTACGAACTATTTCAACATTTATTAAACAGTTCTTACTTTACAGATCGATTTGTACAACGTCTATCTGCTCACTTAAGTAATACATTTTCTGCTGTAAGAATTAATAATATTGTAGATAGTCTTGCAAATGCGATAAGCTTAGAAATGCCAAGACACATAATTAGGTGGGGAAATGAAGGTGGGATTTCATCCATGGATAATTGGGTAAGTGAACTAAATGAGATAAAACAATTTGCAGAAAACAGAAGTACTATTGTTCAAGAACAAATAATGGATGAATTAAATTTAGAAGGAGTTGTTAATATAACATTTAATGTTAGCCCGCAAGGTGCTGGAAAAATAATGGTTAACGATGTACCTTTAACAAATGAAGAAGGGCTGGGTAATTTTTTCAAAAATAAGCCCATAAATATTAGTGCATATGCACTACCAGGATATCGGTTTATAGGTTGGGAATCTATTTCTGATTCATCAATTATTAATTATAATTGTATACGGGATACAATACTCACTGCCCTGTTTGAAGCCTCGGAAGAAATTATTCTTCCGGAGCTAATAATAGAGAATACAGTACTTACAAACGAGCATCTATTTATTGTAACTCAAGATCTTTTAATACCATCTGACATCGTGCTTACAATTCAAGAAGGCGTCGAGCTAAGAATGTTGGATGAAAGTAACCTTATTGTTGAAGGTAAATTGATTATCAATGGGACAGAGGAGAACCCTGTGCAGATAACGGGTCATAACTCTATTGTAAATAATCGATGGGGGGCTATATGTTTTAATAACGCTTCTGATACATCTTATATTTTTCATACAAAAATTTCTGGTGCCTCAGTGGGTATAAATCCATTGGTCCATCACGGAGCGATCTCTAGTATTAATTCTCATGTTGTTATAAGCCATCTTGAAATAGAGGATGTCTTGTTTCCCGTTTATGTTGAGAATGGCTCTCTTTCTATTAATGCTAGCTTAATATCATGCGACTATATTTCCGATTATATTAATGTAAAAGGAGGCGACGCTCTGATTGAAAACTGCACATTTTATGGATCAAACACAGAAGATACTGACGCTATTGATTTAGATAATGTTATAAATGGAATGGTTAGAAATAATCGAATATATAATTTTTTGGGGTCTAATTCTGATGGTATAGATATTGGAGAAAGCTCAGAAGATATACACATAGCATCTAATTTAATATATCATGCATTTGACAAGGGTATTTCAGTTGGGCAAAGTTCATCTGTATTTGCTGAAAAAAATGTGATTGTTGGAAGTAATCATGGAATTGCCATCAAAGACAATTCGATTGCGCACATTGAGAAAAACACTTTCTTTTATAATGATACATCTATTTCCTGCTATGAAAAAAATGAAGGCGCAGGGGGAGGTTCCGCAGAAATAATCAATACGATATTATCAAATAGCATTTCATCTTCAATATATTTTGATAATCTTTCAAGTGCGTCCTTAAGCTATTCTATTTCTGATTCTGAACTTTTGCCTGGGGAGGGAAACATTTTTTCTGATCCACAATTTATGGATCAGAGTATTTATAATCTAGAACTAGCAACCAATTCTCCGTGTTTGAATTCAGGCAGTCCATATTTACCGCTTGATCAGGACGGAACTAATTCAGACATTGGAGCCTATTATACATACAGTGTTGATGATTTCCCATTTGAAACTACATATGAGTTGATTGATCAATTAAAAATAAATGAATTATTAGCAGGGAACAGTACCATCAATTCTGATGAGTATGGTGAATTTGATGATTGGATAGAATTGTATAATCCTACAAACCAGATTGTTAACTTATCTGGCCTTTTTTTAGTTGAGGGTGCGGATCAATGGCAATTTCCGGATACAATGAGTACAATTCAGCCTGGAGGTTTTTTACTCATCTGGTGTGATGATAACGAATCTCAAGGGCTAATGCACACAAATTTTAAATTAAGTATGAATGGTGAGCAAATTGTATTGATGAGATCAGATGGCATAACTATTATTGATTCCATTTCTTTTGGGTCTCAAGAAATTGATCAATCCTACGGGAGGATTCCAGATGGTAATCAAGAATGGAGTTTTATGGTCCCAACTCCTGGTCTTCCAAACATAGAAATGTTTATAGACCGAAGTGATTTGATACCGGAAGAGTATCATCTATCTCAAAATTTTCCAAATCCATTTAACCCATCAACAGTAATCCAGTATTCTCTTCCTAAAAATAATTTTGTTTATCTAAAGATAATTGATTTAGAGGGACGTGAAGTTAAAACCTTAATTAATAGTTTTCAGATTAGCGGAAATAAATCTGTTATCTGGAACGCTACAAATAACCAAGGTAGACCAGTTGCTGCGGGTATGTATTTTTACTTAATAGAGTCTGGAGAATTTCTTTCTGCAAAAAAGATGATATTGATTAAATAATTTTAAATTAAAAATAATATTCACAAAGTATTTTTTTCATTCTTAATAATCTAAATCAATTTCAGAATATTGAGCCTTAGTCAACTGTGAATTATCATGAGAAAGAGTAGCGATACCAACATAGAATGATTTACCCCATTTTTTGATATTTAACTCACCAATTTTTTCCCAAGTAGAGGCACCAGAAACAAAAAATTCAATGATATTTCTGGATTTTTTTATTTTTAACCTGGCATCCTCTAAATCAATCTGAGGTCCTGAATCAGCCTTCATTGTTTCCCCATTACTATATCTGTAACCAAACTCCGTATTTCCACTAGGGAATATATTAACCAATCCGTGCGCAGAATTTGGGTTAAGGCTCTTGCGAACCATTAGTCCTGCTTTAGCATATTGATGAACATTATATAATGAGTCAATTTTTATACTAAAGCTAAAATCAGTATCTAGCTTCTTATACGCATAACGAAATTGATCATTAGTATTCCAAATATCATCACCACCTCCATAAAATATCCAGCTGTCATCTTCAATTTTTTGCCCACCCTTTAAAGGTCTTCCTATATCTCGTACTTTCCACGAAATTGGTAAAGGATCTTCAAAAGGAGGTTTTGTTATTGATGGTGGCTTTGGAGGTAGTTCATCTAGAACGGTAGGTTTATTTTTGGTTGTCAACCAGTACTTCAGGTCCTTATCTACAGAAATTTCCATCTCACCAAAAGAAATAAACCAATCACGAATTTCATTATAAGGAGCAGTTTTTAAATC
>NZKX01000016.1 GCA_002694025.1 Fidelibacterota bacterium
CTACAGCCAGTTCATCAATAAAAAAAGGCCTATTCTTTTTGAAGGACTAAAGGATGGATATCTAGTTGGCCACACTGATAACTATATAAAGACGTTTGTAGATATACCTAGAAACTATAAAAATAAGATTGTAGACATAAAACTTACCGAAATTAAAGGTAGTCACATGGTAGGAAATTTCTGATCGATAAGTTGGTTTAAAACATTATAATGATAATTATTGATAATTTATCAAAATCATACAATGACAATTATTTATTCTCTGATGTTAATATTTCAATAAAAAGAGGAATGAAAATTGGATTAGTTGGAGCAAACGGGACAGGTAAAACTACCTTTCTTCGAATATTAATGGGCCATGAAGATTTTGATTCAGGTAATGTACAAATTGATAAAAAAATAAGTATGGGATATCTTCCACAAGAACTCAAAATTGTTTCAAATTCCACAATTCTAGAAGAGGCACAAAAATCTTTCTCACATTTAAAAAGAATCGAACAAGAATTAAACGATTTAAATACTGAATTGAATACTGACTCAAATAATGAAAGTGCTTTGAAAAGAATTGGTGTTCTACAGCATAAATTTGAAGTCTTGGGAGGGTGGTCGATTGAAACTAATGCAAAGAGAATATTAGACGGACTTGGTTTTAAAGAATACCAATTTAATGAAAAAATTACTACTTTATCAGGTGGGTGGCGTATGCGAGTAGCTTTGGCTTCTATTCTTTTGCAGGATCCAGACATTATAATTTTAGATGAGCCAACAAACCACTTAGACCTAGATTCTACCATATGGTTGGAAAACTTTTTATCAAAATGGAATGGGAGTTTAGTCCTTATTAGCCATGACAGGACCTTTCTAGATAAAGTAATAAATTATGTTTTAGAAATAGAACTAAAAAAGATATTTTTATTTAAAGGAAATTATTCTAACTACCTAGATCAAAAATCTGTCCGAATAGAGCAACATAAAAATTCCTTTAAAAACCAACAAAAGCAAATTAGGGAAACTGAAAAGTTTATAGAAAAATTTCGTTATAAAAGTACTAAAGCTTCTCAAGTTCAAAGTCGAATAAAGACTCTAGAAAAATTGGAAAGGATTGAAGAACCGAAACAGGATAACCGAAGCTTGAAACTTTTAATCCCGACCAAAACCAGATCGCCACTAAAATTAATTTCATGTGAAAATGTGAATAAAACCTACGGTCAGAATGTGGTATTTGAAAATTTAAATTTGGTATTAGAAAGAAACCAAAAAATTGCACTCATAGGGCATAATGGGGCAGGAAAATCAACATTATTGAAGTTATTAGCCAAAGAAGTAGAGCCCACTTCAGGCAATATAAAAATAGGTTCTGAGGTAGAGTCTGCATATTATGCACAACATCAACTAGAAATATTAAGGAAAGAAGAAACTGTATATAATGAAATAGAATCGGTTGGATCAGGTAGAGGAGAGACAGAAATAAAAAAGTATTTAGGCATGTTTTTATTTACTGGTAAAGATACTGAAAAAAAAATAAATATTTTATCAGGTGGAGAAAAAGCTAGGGTTGCTTTAGCTCGAATGCTTTTATCGCCTGTGGATATACTGCTACTAGACGAACCAACGAATCATTTAGATATAAAAGCCCGGGCGGTTTTAGAACAGGCATTAAAAAATTATAAAGGTGCAATTGTGTGTATTTCGCACGATAGACACTTTTTAAATACAGTTACCAATACTACGATTCAGATTGGGCCCACCGGGCTCAAAATATACCATGGTAATTATGACTATTTTTTGTGGAAAAAGGAAAAAGATCAAAAGGTGATTTCTAAATTTAATGAGAAGGATCAAACTAGTTCATGTAAGAATATTGAATTTATAGCCAAGAAGAAGGCCAAAAATAGAGATACCTGGATCGGGCGAAGAATTGTGAAGATAGATACTGAGATAGAAAAGGCCCGGGCTTTATTACAGAATAAAGAAAACCAGGACAATTATCAATTGCTTATGAAAGAAACGGAGAGGATTGACAATCTTGAAATTGAATATTTAGAGCTACTAGAAGAAAGAGAGAATATCCGCAGTAAAAATTAAACATTAAAAAACTTTAAATATTTTAATCAATAAAAAATAATTTTACTCTTTTAAAATATTTTACATACAAGTTTTAATTTTACAACATAGATCTATTTGTAATTCTAGAAAGTAAATATTTTATTACGTCTGAAGAACTATTCTATTTAAGTTTCTATAGAACTTTATGATCCAAGGATCGTTTACATGTTACTTTTCAACAATAACCTAGGTTTGTAAAAAAACACCAATGTAAAAAAAATTATAGTATTTATAAAGTACGGTTGTAAAAACATTTAAATTTATAAAAACTATCTAATTATTTTTTTAATAATACAAAATATTTAATATTGTAATTACAAACATTTCTTGTAAGTATCATATGTTATACAATAAATTTACTTAATTACTTTTTCCGAGGTAATATATGATGCGGTATCAAAATATATTTGGAGGAACCTTTAGATTCCTGCAAACCTTAGTTATCTTAGGATTCAGTTCTACAGCTGGACTGTTATAAGATGGCCGAACAGATTAAAGATCAAATTAGAATTTCTAATCCTAAGGCAAAGAAAATCCTTAAGAAAGATATTACTAAAAAACTTCTAAAGTGTTTTAACGAAAAACCTAAAACTGCTTCCCAAATTGCTAACTCGATTTCGTTCCCTAAAGAAAAGATCTATTATCATATTAAAAATCTCATTTCTTTAGACATTCTTTTTATTGCCGAAACAAATATGGTGAAAGGTATTGTGCAGAAAAGCTTTTTACCAACTGCAAAAGAATTTTTCTTTGATGATTTTGATGAAAATGAGAGTCATGATGTTTCGGATAAAATAGAAAATAAAAATATTTCAAAAGAAATTGGGTTTTCCCAATCACAAACTAGCTTTAAAAAAGGTTCCTTTACTCCGCGAAATAATTACGAACGAAGAAGGAATATAGGTCGCAGAGTCTTAGTGAGACGTGTTTTGAAGTCTAAAAGAAACGGCGATAAGCAGTTTAAAAATAATAATGACAAACGAAAGAATAAAGACCGTAGGATCTACAAAGATAGGCGAAGCTTTTATGATCGGAGAGTATCACTACTTAGGAATGGTGATCAGTATTCTGATAATACTTCGTATAAAAAAAAGAATATAAAAAATTATTCATATCCAAATAGCTTTCGATCAAACAAAATTAAAAACACATTATTAAGGTTAAATGGAATTCAAGAAGCTATGACTTTTGTTCAGTCTGGAAATCAAGTAACCTATCTTCGTTGTTCACTAAACACCCAAGGTTTTTCCATAAAACGAACTAGCTCGTTTGAGTTACCGATAAGAGTTAAAAATGCTGTTATTGAATCCTTACCACAGTTGATTATCAATGTTTTTTATCAGGACTTCAATGAACGTGATAAACAATCAGTTTATCTTGCTATACATTCAGATTCGTATAAGTGTGAAATGACTTATTTAAATATAAAGGGAAAAAGTCAGAAGCTTTTTGAAAAAAACTTAATTGAAAATCTAAGTCATTCATACAATGCTAGTAAGGCCGATACTATTTTTGATTATGAAAGAAATGAAAGAGGGCTTAATAATGCAACTGTTTCTTTTACGACTGATAGAAAAAAAATTGATAGTCATTATAAGGTATTAAATAAATCTGGTTTACAACTTCGTTATGTCACAACCATTCCTAAAATTTTATTTAATATTTATCAATATTATAATATGAACCTCAAAAGTGAATTTTCACTCCTTTTATATATAGGACATTTAAAAACACATGTTGTTCTTTGTTCAGGTAGTGAAATATTAGATTCTCTTGACCTTCCAAAAGGGCTTTACTTTTTTATTAAAAGTATTAAACAATTAAGTAAAAATGAAATAGACGCTGCCGAAAAATTCAAAGAGGCCTTGCACTTTTTATCCTTTTATGGATTTGAAAATTTCATTCATAAATTAGAAAATAATATTTCATCTAAAGATGCTAAGTCAGTACTAGAAGATGTAATTGAAAGTTTTAGTTTAGATCTAAAAGAAGCAATCTTTCGTTTCGAGAATTCCATTAAACAAAGACAGAACCTTAAAGTAGATATTCAAGAAATGTTTATATCAGGGCCGGGTAGTCACATAAAAGGTTTGAGTTTAGAGCTTTCAAATAGGATAAAAATTCCAGTTGAAAATTTATCTAGCATTATTGAAAGCCAACTTATAGAAAGAAAAACATCAAAAAAAATCAATTTAGGATTATTCAAAAAGCATACTTTAAAAAGTAAAAAAGAAAATTCTACAGTTAGGTTAAATAAACTGAAGGAGAAGATAACAAGTTTAGAGGGGGAAATAGAATCTAATTTAAGTCCAGAAAGTGCAAAATATAGTATCGCAAGGTTGGAAATAGAAAAAAATCGAAAAATAAAGTCCATCGAATTGGCGAACAAAAACTTGATCAGAACCTCTAAAGAATTTAAGATTCTCAAAAAAGAGTTTGAGAAAGATCAAAAAGAATTACATTCTAATTTAAAAGCAACTAAATCAAAACTTGAGAACCAAAAAGAAAAGTTATTCAATCAATATGAAGAGCATGAAGAAATAAATAAACGAATTTCGGAATTAGATTATGAATCTGATAGCCAAAAGCAGCAAACGAACGATAAAAAAATCGCTTCCCAAATAGATAAAGGAAGGGATTTACAATTATCTGCCCGACAAAGAGCACTATTAAATGATAAAAAAGAGTCTTTTGAAACAGAAATAGATGACTTAGAAACCCGGTCTGTAAATTTCCATGAAACGTTGCAAAAGTATGACCAGCATCTTTCTTATGGTTATGAAGAAGTTGAAGAATTCCAATATTTACAAGAATCATTGAAAGGTTTGTCAAGAGCCTTTAAACAATCCTTTCTGGACAAAATGAAGCAAGTTGATTTAATTAATAAAGAAGACCTTCTTACTTTGCAGCAAGCAGGATACTTGATAACAAAAAACACTAAAAGAATAGATCAAATTAGAGATTCTTTTACACTTGCAATTGATAGCAATGCGAATGCTATAGAAACCAAATTTATAGATGGTGATAAAGGGTTAGAAATAAAAGAAAAGTTAGTCAAAATATTGGATCTAATAAGAGTCGCTCCTGAAAACCTTATCTATCTAAAAAATCAGTGTAATGTGATTTTAAAAATTAACAATGATATAAAAGAAATTCGATTAGAAAGAGATAAAAAGACTGATGAAATAAATAAATCGAAAATGTCAAAACGGGAAAAGAATCAAGCAATCATAGGCGTAAAAAATAACATCGATTTACAAGAAAGAGATTTGAAAGAAAAAGAAGATCTTCGATTAAAAAACTTGAGCCTTTTGAATTATGTTAGGGAATCCATTGAAATGAATGATGAGCTTGATCATCATAATGGTATTTTGAAAGAATTGAAGCCAAGAAAAAAACTTAAGCAAGATATGCTTAAAGAGATTTCTTTAAAAACTAACCTCCT
The DNA here is from genome assembly GCA_002694025.1 of Fidelibacterota bacterium. Next base: position 5,552 of record NZKX01000016.1, read on the forward strand.
CCAGAAAGCAATTCAAAAGCAGGAAGAATACTCTCAAAATCAAACTGAAACGATGGACCAGATAGATCTTCTTGAGCAAGAAGAAAAGGATATCCTAAAAGATATTCTTAAGATGGAGTCTAACATCAGTCGACTCGAAAAACAATGTATATCTAGCAAGAAAGAATCTGATAACCTTAAACAGCAACTAGCCCCAATCATTGAAGAAAGTAAAAATAGAAAAGAAAGCATACTAAATAATTTTGATAAAAGGTTAAGGAACCTGAATAAAGAAGAAAACCTGAAAATTGCTAAAGTTAAGCAGACAATAAACATAGGCATTAAAACTTTTTTCAATAAAGAAGAAACCAATTTAAAAAAAGAGGTTCTGACCTATAAAAAAGAATTCCAAAAACTAAAACGCGAAAAAGAAAAAATTGCGAAGGATAGGCTCTCAGTTCGTAAGTCTTTAGAAAATATTAAAAAAGACAAGCTTCCTAAAGTTTTGGACTATAAAAGACAAATATCCTCATTGGAAAAAGATTTAAAATTAGGCCGTCGGCTTCAGGAAAGATTAGATAATCTAGATTTAAAAAAGAAAGATTGGGATCTTCAACTGCAGTCTGAAGAATCATTAAGAGACCAATCTGTATCAGCATTGGAAAAATCTATTTTAAGAAAAAGATCAAAAGAATATCATTCATTTATAAAAACGGGATTAGATCGCCTTGAAAACGATGGAAATAATGAAGAAGTTGCACGCAACATGATAAAAGAAAGTGTATCCATAGACATAAATGAAATAGAAAATTTTGATAAAGCTTTTATGCGTTTTAAAAAGAGATACGATCTTTTTATGACTCGATACAGAAAGAGAACCAAAGAAATTCTAATCAAGCTTAGGCCGCATGGTGGGAAGAAAATAAATATACTAAAAAAAATGAGTTCTCTTAAAAGTAAAATGAATCATGAACAACTAATGATTCAAAAATGGGTAGGAAAATTTGAAACAAAAAATGAGAAACTCATTCAAATTGAAGGTGAGTTTTCTAGAGTTAAAACTGATACAGAAAACAAAGTTAAAAATCTTAATTCTCAAATTAAAAGTATTCCTAATAAAAAGAAACGCGCAATAGAAGAAGCTAAAATGGAATTAATACAAATTCCAAAAGATATGGGTAAAGAGAAGTCATCACTAGTATTGGAAAAAGAAGAGGCATTACATGGGTTTGATGTAGAACTTGCAAATCATGAGTTAACCATAGCGCTCAATCAAACTGAAGATAGAATTTTAAATTATCTTAACCAAATTGATCAAAACAATAATGAGATCAAAAATTATAAGTTGTCCTGTAAAAAAATCAAAATTTCTAAATCATCGTTAAAGTTAAAATTAGATAAAATTTCAAAAAACATTGAAAAAATCAAACAAGGACATGGGATTTATAAAGACTCATTTAATAATGATTCTATGGATAGTCAACAAAGACTCAATACAAACCAAAAAGACCAGATCACTCTAGAAAAGAAACTAGATAATCTAAAAAAGAAAGATTTAGAAACAAGAAATGATCTGCAAAAAATTGAGCAAGAACTGATTACTTCAAATAAATATCAAAAAGATCTTCTAAACAAAATTTCAGACCAAGAAAAGATTTTGAAAATTAGAAATAAAACTAATTCTAAAAATATCCATACCAATGAAAGGAGAAAAATTTTATTTCAGTTTGAAAAAGATCTAAAAATTAATATTCAAAGATTAGAACAAATCATTACTGAGATGAGCCGTTTTATTGATTCTTTACAAAATGACCAATCAGAGTTAGAAAGTGAGGTAAGTCTTATTGATCATGATAAAGAACTATACGAGAGAGATTTAAAAAGATATGAAGCTATATTATTTGATAATAAAGGGCATTTAAAACGTCTGTCAACAGACTACCAAGCCACCCTAAATAACTTTTTAAAAATAAAAAGTCTATATCCAACTTATAATGTGATGATCAATGAGCGAATAGCAAACCTCTACTCATTGATAGATACTAAAATTAAAGACAAAGAGGGAATAAAAACTGAACTAGAGAATATTAATCAAAGCCTCAAAGATAGAAGAATAGAAATGGCAATGCTTGATAAAGAAATTTCAAAGATTCACAG
>NZKX01000111.1 GCA_002694025.1 Fidelibacterota bacterium
ATTGTAATTAGGCAATGCAATATCTATGTATGCCACTTGATGAAGTAGGCCTTCCTGAATACCAAAAATTGATGGATTATAATCTCTTAATTGGCGACATAATCTTTCTCTCCTTAGCAACCAATTGTTATTTTTATCCCATTCATTATCATACCTAATATTATAGGATATAATGGTATTGATATTTTCTAATTGTATATCTAGAAATTTAGAATTGACTGAATCTCCAAAAGACAATGATAATTCGGTTTTAATATTTCCAAGAAAAAGAAAAAAAGCAAAAAGACCAATTATTCCTAATATTATTCCTATGAGAGTACTTTTATAATCCAACTTCATAATTAGGTTATGTAATTATTTTAAAAATTATTAATAAAATACAATTCAAGAAATAGAAACCCCGCTTGACCGGGGTTTCGAAAAATTACAAAAGATGATTTTTATAACTTATGTAAATTATTAAGTATTTATATTTACTTTAAAAGTAGCATTTTCTTTGTGGACTTGAAAGTTCCTGCCTTAATTATATAAAAATACATTCCTGCAGGTACTGGATATCCTTCATTATTAGTAGCATTCCAATGTAACTCATAATAACCAGCATTTTGTTCAATATTAACAAAGGACTTTATACTTCTACCCATTAAATCATATATAACAATACTTACAAACTCAGTGCTGGGTATAGAATATTTAATTTTTGTTGAAGGGTTGAATGGATTTGGATAATTCTGACTTAACGTAAAATCTAATGGTATTATAGAACCATCCAAGGATAAAACATCACTTGCATCAAATGAAATAATTCTTATTTGGTTCGACAAAACGGTATTTTGGCCATCGGTTACATGTACAGTCCAACTACCCTGGAGACTATTTCCACCCATCACAGTAATTAAATCGATAACAGCTTCATGTGAAATTTCAATCTCATTTGAAATAAGGAATGTATCAATCAAAACCTCTGAGTCTTCATGTTTTAAAGTGAAGTGATGTTCTAAATCTTCTCCAAAGGCATCATCGTTTAATTCCCAACTAAAAGTAACTTGCCCTTGAGAACTTAAATCTTCCCCAGTAATGGCAATAAAAGCACTATCTCCAGGAGACGCAAGGGTTACTTCCATGTTAATATATCCTTCAATCGCATTAGATATTTCTCCTTGATTTCCCGAGATATCTGTAGCTTGCACAATATAAAAATAAGGTGTTGTCCAACTTGCTGTCGTATCCATAAACGAAGCTGTAGTACCTTGCCATAACAAATGATTTTCACTTGGGATAAAATCTGACTCATCTGATCTGTAAACTATAAAATAATCTAAATCATCAAGATTCATTGGTTCCCAATGAAGTTCAATATCTAAACCAATCTGTTGACAAACCAGCCCTGTTGGTGCTGGAGGGCCTAAGTTATCTAGCGAATATCCAGACATAATTTCTGATTCAAAAGTGCCCATATGTAGAAAGGCAACTAATTTGAACTGAGTTAGTCCATTAAAATTTGCAGTTGAATCAGCTTGGGTTTGCACCTCAGCAATATAGGTACCTTGTCCTGTAGCAGATACAGTACTTACACTTACCCACTGAAGTGTATCGTTAATGGTGTCTTGGCGGAAGACAGTATAAAACTGCCCTGTTTCTTCCGGATGATCAAGGTAAGAGCGATCAAAATGTATATAGACTCTACCTCCCTGATCATTAGGAACATCATCGACTGCTAATAATACTGGGCTGAAATTTTCAACCTGCAAATGGAAGGTTTCTTCAGAATATGTTTCACCGTCATGAACCTTTAGAGGCAAAGCATATTGACCTAAAAAATCAGCAATTCCATAGAGCGCATTTTCTGATAGATGAATCCAACTCGGAATATTTGAACTATCGGCAAAAGATATGATTAAATCTTCTGAGTCAACATCTCCAACGTGAATAGGGAAATAGAATTCGCGACCAAAGCCAGCAAGGCCATGCATTTCACCATGGAAATAGGGAGCATCATTAACAGGGTTCACCATTATGGCTCTACTGCCACATACATTATATTCTCCATCATCAACACAAAAGGTAATAGCACCCTCTCCATAGAAATTCTGATCAGCAGAGAGGATTGCATTTGATTGATTATCGCCATCCCACTCGATATGAATAAATTCAGATTCTGAAGATAGTTCAAAACTCAGATTCTCAATTGAATTGTCAACATCGAACCATAAACCATTGTCTCTCATTTCAACTATGGATGCTAAAGAAATGAACTGATCTTCATCAAAAATTATAGTATCATTTACAACCGAAACTATTGGAGAATCATTCACAGGCAAAACTGATAACAATACCGTATCAGAAACAGAGGCACGAGTAGGATTCGAAGCTGTCACAATCAGTTCTGTCTGGCCAAAAGCATCTTGAAAGGAAGTAAACTCAAGCATTTCGTCTTCAATATTCACACTGATAATATCTTCGTCACTTAACATAAAAGCAAATGTTAAATCTCCATCAATATCTTTAAATACTTCATTGAGATCTGTTTGTATAGTATCTGCAAAATCCTCTTCTAAATTAAAGTCTGTAAGATAAAGATCCACAAAAGGAACATCATCTACAGGTTCAACTGTAAGCATAAATGATGTTTCATCATAAAGATCACTCAAATCATTCTCCACAACAACTGTGACTAGAGTTACTCCATTCCAGTCTGGACTTGGTATTATATTAACATTACTTCCTTCCATTTCTAATACTACGGCAGAGGTATCTGAATAAGAAGAAAAGGAATATATATCTTGATTGGAATTTAGAAATACACTAATTGAGTCCAGGTCTATGTTGTAAGTATCGTCCTCTAAAATAAAAATGTTAGATATCTCACCTAAATATGGCTGACAAAATCCTGCCCAATCATAAGGCCAAACAGTATTACTTTGGAATAAATCGTCGATGTAGCACTTATTTGAATCGCTTAATCCAGTTTCCCCATCAAATATCCCTTCCATAACTGTTACAGAGGAAATATCCCAGTTTGAAACATTTTGATTAAAACTTGATGCATTTTTAAATGCGTTGTTCATAGATGTGACATTTGAAACATCCCATGAAGAAATATCACTGTTAAAGCTTGATGCATTTATAAACATATTTTGCATGCTAGTAAGATTAGAGACATTCCAATTTGAGATATCTTGATTAAACTCCGATGCGTTTGCAAATAAAAAACTCATATTTGTTACATTAGATACGTTCCAGGAAGATATATCTCCGTTGAAGCTACTATTTGAGAAAAGATACTGCATTGAAGTAACGTTTGAGACATCCCAGTTAGATAAATCACTGTTAAATACGTATGAATTGAAAAAGGTTTTTGTTAGGTTAGTAACATTAGATACGTTCCAATTAGATATGTCGCCATTGAAAACAAAACAATCCTTAAATAATTCATTCATCGTCGTAACATTAGATACATCCCAAGTAGAGATATCTTGGTTAAATACACGAGCTCCTTGAAGTGTGTGGTCCATATTTGTCACATTAGAAACATCCCAAAATCCCAATGGTTGGTTAAAATTAAAGGCATCTTTAAACATGTAGGCCATATTAGTGACATTGGAAACATCCCAAGCGGAGATATCACTATTAAAATTTGCTTTTCCCTCGAATAAAAAGGACATATCAGAAATCAAAGTAACATCCCATAGATTAATTTCTCCATAGCTATCTAACGCTAATGCGTTATCATTTTCCCATAGATCTACAGCTGCCTGAAGCTCCTCTTTTGTTTGAGGCTTAAAAGGCAAAGAAATAAGAGTTAATTCAACGTTGTCTACATATATAGACCCATCCCCCCCGGTCTCTGCATTAGTCAATAATAGTCCGTACTCCACTCTAAAAGTTCCGTAGGGGACATAACAGTCTAAACTACGTATTGTCCAAGCCTCAAAAGTATCTTGATTGGTAAAAGGAAGGGATCTTTCCATACCGATCAAATTATTCCACCATTCGCCTGGATTTTCTACACTTCCACCCTCTCCCAGCCCAAAATATTTTACTACCAACTCAAATTTTGCATCATCTTGCAATGCGTCCTCTGGATGTTGCCAAACCATAGCTGAAATAGAAAATTGGGTACCTGGCAGCATTATATTGGATCGTTCCTGAAAAACAAAATGTTCGGCGTTTGTGGGATAATTGTCACAATTACCTTCTGTACAATTGTTCCACATTTTTAAACCGTTTGTTTGATTCAAACCGTCGAATGTTTCTGTTGCAGAATTATAAATAGCAGAACCATGTAGCTCTATATTATAGAGAATATCGCTTGAAGTAGAGTAACTTTGCCATCCATCCGCTAACCTCTGCCAACCGTTATCACTCATTGTGAAGTTTTCAAACTCACCGTTTACTATTTCAAAAAGGCCTAGTGTATTTACAGATATGGTCATGGAGGGTTCCGACTGACCTTCTTCATACTCTGTTGTTACTTTATAAAAATATTCAGTTTCGTTTTCTAAACCTAGATGAGTGTAAGTCGTATCGGTAGTTTCAGCTATTAGTTCCCATGGGCCATCAACTGACGAAGCACTGTAGACATTGTATTGATTAAATGTACCACAGAAGTTCTCAATGTCTCTACCATTTCGTAAACCTTCAGTATTTGATTCATTACCATTCATTAAAGATTCAATCTCTTGCATAGAGAGTCCATCATTCTGCATCTTACTTACTTCCTGACTAGATTGCATTTCAAAAGTGTAAAAGTTATTATTGTTTCCGTTAGATGGAGATTCTTCAATAGAAATGCCATAATTACCAACTTGTCCTCCATATCCATCCACTACAATATAATATGTTCCTGGGTTCAACGTTATGCCACTTAGATAAGCATAATATGGATGAAATGTACAGGTGCCGTTTGAATAATTATCATCAATATAAAAAATCTCTTGACCATTGCAGGCATTAAAAATAGAAAGCTTGGTATCGAAGTCTGTATCTTCATTACAGGTTGAAATATCTAAAGTAGTAGTTTCGGTTAGGGTTATTTTATATGCAATATCTTTATCATCAGAGCCACTAACAGGCCAATCATCAGTAGCACTAGCATTACTTCCAGCATGAAAATAAGGAAGCTCATTAACTACATAATTTTCACATCCACCTGGAGCATCCCAGGATAAAGAAACTGAATTATATGTTGGAAATCCTGTTAGATTACTAGGAGGACATAATTGACAAAAAGATGCCCAATCACCATATGACCAGTTGACATTATCTTGCCAAGAACTGTGAATAGCACATTTATTTTCCTCAGAAAGGCTAGTGCCGTCGAACATGCTAGAAAAATCTGTTACATTTGAAACATCCCAGGACGATAGGTCACTGTTAAACGAGGTATTGTTATAAAACATTGCCCCCATTGCTGTAACGTTTGAAACATCCCAACTAGATAAATCTCCATTAAAAGAGTTCGCCTCACGAAAAGTAGCCCCCATATTGGTGACCCCAGAAACATCCCATCCAGATAAATCAGAATCAAAACTAGAAGCCGCATAAAATGCACCTCCGGCGTTTAAGACATTTGAAACATTCCAGTTAGAAAGATCTGAAGTAAACTGACCTGCTCTATGGAAAATTGCATCCATCGTTTGAAGAGAAGAAACATCCCATCCAGATAAATCACTGTTAAAAACATCTGCTCGATGAAACATCCATGACATACTTGTCACATTTGAAACGTCCCAACTTGATAGATCACCATTAAAAGCATAGCATTTATCAAACATTCCCTCCATATTTACTACGTTAGATACATCCCAGGCAGAAATATTGCTGTTAAAAGAATTTTTGTCTTGAAATAAAAAAGACATGTCAGTGATCAAAGACACGTCCCAAACACTAATATCTCCATAGGTCATTAATGCACTAGCCTCATCATTTACCCAGAGGTTCACTGCTGTTTGTAGTTCCTCTTTGTTTTGCGGTTGGTAGAGAATAGGAGTATCCGAAGACCAAGTTGCACCATTTATAGCTGCATGATTTGCATTCCCAGTATGGTCATATAGAACTGTTCCAGTTCCTGCATTAGCCTTCCAATAAACTAAAAGACCCTCTTCTGAACCTAAATGAGCATTGTACATATCCGATTGTATTTGCTCTGCTGTGCGAGCGGTATTCCAAACACTTACTTCATCCAAAGTCCAATTTCCCGGACTATTTTCGTTTCGGTTGCGACCTAAATCAATTTTATTCCAGCCACTTTCCACCTCATTTACTGAAGTGACTGAATCCCCATTAAAATATATCGTAGTTTTCTCTACCGCCCCATTGGTTTCTGCTACTACAGCTACATGAGACCAATATGTTGGAATCACTTCATTAAAAGTCATGCTAAAATCAGGTGTAAGCATTCGGAGACGATTTCCATTATCTGTGTCTAACTGAAATCCGGAGCTATTAGGATGATGAGTGCTGAAAAATGCATCAAAATTGGTCTGCTGTTCTGAGTTGGAGATAACCCACATTGAGACCGTGTATGTAGAAAGCTGATCAGACCAATCTAGGCTCGTGTAATCATCAACCCCATCAAAACTAAGTGAGTAAGAACCATTGTTTGGATATCCAGAGCAACTTCCATCATCCTCATTTGCACTTGCATCGTAATTATCGGCATAAGGATCTGTGCATCCAGGAACAGTCATTATTCCATCATCAATATCCCATACGGACCAAGTAGAACTACCTGTAATTGTAAAGCATAATCCATTGGCATACGATGGAGTGCCGTAACCAGAGTATACATTCTGCGGAAAATTAATCTGACCTACGTAGTTTCCTTGCTCATCGTGAGCAAATAATATATTACTTCCTCCATTAGTAAGAAGATAACTTCCTGTGTTTGCTATACCTTGACCACTCCAGTATTCCTGGAGGTTGAAGGACGCTAGGAAGTCGCCTGTAGTAAAATCATGTTTTCGAACTAGGCCATTATTATTATATACTAAAACATATTGACCATCCCCTGAAAAGGTAAACATGGTTTGACCTCCATTACCTGATAGGTCATAAAGATATTCAACAGATCCATCAAACGGATCAGTATTAACGCGGTAGAAAGAACCAGTGTTGTAAGATTTCATATACAAATTCCCATCGATAGGATGCTGTACAAGCCCCCTCGAGTCAACATTAATATTTTGTTGATCTATATAATTAAATTGCTCATCAAATCGGTGAACAGACATGATAGATGTTCCTCCATTACTTGCGTAGTAATAGGTACCATCCCATGCTATATCCATCGGGGTGTAAGAAATTGATGAGTTAATGGTCCCGACAAGCTCAGGCGTATGAAAGTCACCCATACGACCTCCTGTTGTAGGTTCTATGGCTTCAAGAATTTCATTTTCAAGATACGAGATTGTAGTAAGTTTTAATTGGTTATTAGTAGAAACGAGAGTTTGTGAAAGTGGAATGGAAAATGATATTGCAATTTGGAGAATTAAATATTTGCTCTTCATGTATGTTTTTAATCAGTTATTTAAAAAATTAGATGACCTATATTAATTCGGGATCCTACTAAAGTACACGTATAAAAAATAATGAAAACACCTTGTTGATTTAGATCACCTTTTGATCTAGGGATACTTTTTTAACAGAAACGTTTTAATAAAATAAAAAGTTTAATAGTAGACACGGATAACAGACTCAGCAATACATCCAAGTCTCTTTCTTCCCTCAACCTCAACACTAATTTGATTCACAACTTCAACACAGTTTTTAAATGGGGTTACACTAATAATTTTAGTGCGGCCTCTAATGTTTGAGCCTGACTTAATTGGATATGGAAAACGAACCTTGTTAAGGCCATAATTAACCACCATTTTAACATTTGGATGAATGTCATTAAAATTAAAGCTTTCAGTTAACTTAGGAATAAGCGATAATGTTAAAAATCCATGCGCAATAGTGGTTTTAAATGGAGACTCCTTCTTTGCCCTCTCTTTGTTTGTATGAATCCATTGATCATCGCCAGTCAATGTTGCAAATCCATCTATACAGTTCTGATCAACCAACTCCCAAGAACCCACAAAAATTTCTTCTCCTAAGATGTTATTTATTTTAGAATAAACAATTTTTATTGTTTGACTTGGCTCTGCTTTCCTCTGACCAAAAAAATAAGAACTGTCAATAGATTTAAAATTAGAAATCCAGGGATTATTTAAAGTATTCTTTAATTTGAAATTTATTTTAGATGATATGAACCGTAATTTAGGTTCAAGCTTCAATTTATACTGCTCAGTGTTATCCTTGAAATCAGCTTTTTTTTCTCTTATAAACTCAAATACGTTCATTGCATTTAATTAATTATTGAATACCCAAGATGTTTAATCGAACTATAAAAAAATTAATTTATATTTACAACTATTTTTAGATTAACACCATAAAAAAAAACCCCGCAAAGCGGGGTTTTGTACCCGGGGCCGGACTCGAACCGGCACGTCCATACGGACAACAGATTTTAAGTCTGCAGTGTCTACCAATTCCACCACCCAGGCATATTTCCTTGAAGCAATATCTGAGCAATTCTCCAAGTTTATTTTTTTCCAATTACGCACATAATTTTTGGATACAAAGCCAAATTTGCTAATATATCGCTACAATTTTAGGTTTTAACCCTTATCTAATTAAGGAAAGTGGTAGATAATTATATTTTAGCAATATACTTACCGAAAAAATTATAACCATAAGAGTCAGAATCAAATCTTTTATTACTGTACTATTTAAACACTGATTATTAGACTTTTTAAAAAATAAGTTTTCTATTAAAATTTTCATTAAA
>NZKX01000112.1 GCA_002694025.1 Fidelibacterota bacterium
GCTTTCATTCCCTAGATTAAAATAACATTCGGCCTGAATAAAACTATTTTCATACCAGCTAACAAACTCTGGCTCCCACTGCATTCCATAGTGACCCGTTATATTTAACATAGAGGCACTCTGAATAGAATCTCCAGGACTCACACCAACAATATCTGGAGTACCATTACCAAGAAAATAAATGTTTAGGCGACTATCATTATCCCTTTCTAGCATATCGACTAATAGCTTCCCTGCGCCCATATAATCAGTGTTAGAAAGAATAAATTGGAACCAAACACTTCTTTCAGCAATGGAAGAGCCATGAAGTGCTGTCCAGTCTCCATCTCCAGATTCATCTAAAATGCCAATTTCTGATTCTTGAAGAGCGATTTGATAGTAATCAGGGTTTACTTCAGCCCAATTTAGATAGATTCTACTTCTAAGTGTATGAGCGGCAGCTATCCACTTATCAACATCAGCATTAAATGTGAAGTCGTATTCTGTAGGTAACGCAAAAGTTTGACCTTTTTTAAAGTTTTCAATAGCATCATTAATCAATTCTAAAACCGCCAGGTGGACATCTTGCTGCGAGTCAAACTTAGGTTCAGCATATTCAGGATTGGCTGCCTGTGAATATGGAATGGCGCCCCATAAATCAGCTGCAGTAGAAAATAGAAGAGCCTCCCACATTTGAGATATAGCAAGTAAAACATATTTTTCCTGCTCTTCAGCGACCTTTTGAGTAGTATTCAGGTCAATTAATCCGCCTGTACCGTACATTGCAGTCCATCTACCATTTGTATTGACATCGATAGGATCACAGTTAAAATCTCTGTAGTAATCTGTTTGCAAACCAGACATTTGTTGCATAAACATGGACACCACCCTATTGAGGTAGCCTTCCATAACACCATAAATGGTAACCTGAGAGCCCACTAATAAAGCCTCTGCAGAAACAACAGAAACATCATCGACTTCATTTGGATTTTGATCCAGAAGAGGGCCTGATAGAAAATCTTCACACCCCAAAAAAAGAACTAACATTGAAAAAAATACTATCTTAACTTTTTTTACCATAACTACCAATTGATTTGAATTGCAAGATTCGCTCTCCATGTCTGAGGCTGATTGAAATAATCTTCCCCAGATATCCTATCCTGATACATATTTGTCTCGGGGTCCCATCCGCTATAATTTGTCCATGTTTTCAAATCTTGGGCGCTGAGTCTTACGGTTAAATTTGGATCCCCTAAATAGCCAAATTTAACGGAACCAAAATTATAACTTAATGCAATCTCTCTAAGTTTCATGTAGCTTGCATCCTCTATGTTATTTATGACATCTGTATTTCGCCCCATATAATTTTCGTATACATTTTGCGAATATGTAATTATTGTATCCTGACCAGGACCTAAAGCACGATGCCCATGGTTGATCAGTTCTTGAAAGGTACCCTTTCCCCATTCAGTACTCACCCCTTCTTCGTAGCCAAACCAATCAGGATTGTCAAAGTCAGGATGATATCTTCTATCTGTATCAGAATGAGTGCCCCACTCATACAAAGAGTTTTTTGTATAATTAGCAATATGTCCACCCATACTTATATCCAATAGACAACTCAGTTTGATTTTTTTTCCTAATTTGATTTCATTGAAGAAACTACCTGTCCAATCTGGATTTGGGGCATATCCAGACCATATTTTTTCTGAATACATTATTGGTAATCCATTTTTACCTATATAAACATCATTTTTTTTCCAATCATAATCTAAGGTGTCTATAGCAACATCAGGCGTGTTGATATCCAGATCGTGATCTACAGCAAGTCCATGCCCGAATCTTGCCCAAGAAAGAACTTTAAATTCAGCATACTCATGTCCTGGTGAAACCTCACTAAACTTAGCTATGCCACGACTCGGGACTAAACTAGGATCCATAGCTTTTGCCATTTCACCATCCACTCCATTCATTTCTAACACAGTATTCTTATTTGAGGCGTAGATAAATTTTGAATCCAACTTAAAACGTTTTCCATCTAATACTCTATAGTCAATTGTAAATTCCAGTCCATTATTTTGAATGGAAGCACCATTGGCTGTCATTTCATCTGCACCTGTTGATGGGATAACATCAATATCATATATAATATCTGTACTTATAGCATTGTATATGGTGGTTGAAATACCCATTTTACCATTAAATAACGACAGATCTGCTCCTGCCTCATACTCATTCCTCCTTTCAGGTCTTATGCGAAAATTACTTACAGCGTCATCAGATCTATATCCTGTTACACCATTGTAATTAAGACCAAGAGAAGCCTTTTCTCCAACAGAAAAAAGAGAAGGGGACGTATAGCCAGAAAAGATAGCATAGACCCTAGGCTCTTCTCCTGCCTGGCCATAGGCAAGTCTTAATTTCCCGAAGTTAATGAAGTTAGGTTTGTAGAATTTTGAAAATTCCCATGCAGAGCTAAATTTAAAAAAATTATGTCTCCTATCAGCCGGACCAAAAGTTGAGGAACCATCGTTTCGTATTGCACTAGTTATATACAATTGGTCAAATAAATCCATGGTTCCTTGCATAAAATAGGATTCTAAGTGCACAAGAGATATATATTGGTCTGCTGATAAAGACGAGTAGTTTTCTATTTGATAATAGTTAGGCAAGACTTGTTCTTCACCTGTTGTTTCAAATCTTTTCAAAGATCTACTATTAAGATTGTGGCCTGCCACTAACTTGATAGGCAATTTGTATAGTTTATTTAAATCAAGAGATAATGTTAAATTTGAGTCCCATTCTTGATCCAATATATCTTCATGTATAAATCTACCAACACCACCAATTCGATATGTTCCGATTGGCATAATATCATTTCTTTGATCGAGCGAGAAATCCGTGCCCAAAACATAATTTAAACCCAACCAAGGGTTGACATCATAGCGAATTTTTACATTCCCATATGCTCTTTCAACTCCTTGAGTTTGAGACAGTTCGTAAAGCACCCAATATGGATTATTCCATTTATGGCTACCATCTCTAGTCTCTGGATAGGGATCTGTAGAACTCCTGTGAAATTGTGTCGTGGGCTCTAGATAAGGTCTAAGGTTGAAATCTGGAGGAGTACTTAGCAATCCCTTTGCAAGACCATCAGTGCTATGAGCTCTAATTACCTGATTAGCATCTACCTTTGCGTAAGACATGCTACCTGTTAAAGTAATTTTGTCCGTTAGAAAGTGACTCCCTTTCAAACGAAAAGTTTTTCTTAAAAAGTCCGATGGGGTATTTCTGGTTGGCTGATGACCAAAAACAGAGCTCACTGTTTTTTTGTATTCAGCAAAAGTCTGCCAGTGAGCCCTTTCATAACTTTCACTCATTGAAAAATAAAATGTGGTTTTTTCATTACCCCCCATGGCAGAAACTGTCTGTTCATAATTGTTCCCAATTTCAGTAATATCCTTAACGTGGTCATAAACTAAGTCTTGATCCCTATCTGAGTCATACCAAGGAGCGCCTTTCACATTCAGAATTTTCCCCCAAGAATAGGAGTTTCCGCCAACAAAATCACCTGCATCCCCCTGTCCAAAATGTTGTTGGAGAGGATAAATTTTATTCATCCCGCTGATACCGTAATTTGCCTTGTAAGTAATTTTTGTTTTTCCGGTAGTACCTGATTTTGTTGTAATTAGTATAACTCCATTAGAAGCTCTTGATCCATAAATGGCAGATGCTGCAGCGCCTTTAAGTACTTCAATTGATTCTATATCATCCATATTTATGTCTGCCATCCTGCTTGACGATTCTGGATGACCCCTCTCACTAGTCTCCCGGCCTCCAGAATCCAATGTTCTTGTACTTACAGGGCTACCGTCTACGATGACTAAGGGCTCATGCCCTCCTGAAATAGTACCAGTTCCTCGAATTCTAAAAAAAGCGTTGGTTCCTGCATCACCACTTGTTTTGCGAACCTCTAAACCTGGAACATTACCTCTTAATGCGGATACTAGACTAACTTCAGGAGAGTCTTCAACCTGCTCCTTGCGAACAGACTCAATAGACACTCCTAATTTTTTCGTCTCTTGCTCAATTCCAACTCCTGTAACGACTACAGATTCAAGTCGCATTACATCAGATGGGAGAGCAAAATTAATTTCAGCTTTATGATTAATTAATTCATTAAGATAAACTGTGTCGATTTTACTCTTATATCCAATATAAGAAGCTTTAATAAGAAATTGATTCTTTGAAGCATCCTGATAAACCTCAAAACTATAACTTCCGTTTGCATCTGTTGCAGTACCTGCGGAGCCCTCTAGAACACTAACATTGGCCCCAATAAGCTCTTGACCAGATTCGCTTACAACTCTTCCTTTAATCATTATAAGATCATTCGCAAAAAGATGGGTACTGCAGAATGCAAAAATGCAAAATAGTAAATAATTCATATTTTTAACTAAAAGATTGATCCTAAGTATTCTGTAAAGGTATTTGAAGAATATGTATTTGTGGTGTGACCCAAATTTGGTATGACGATGAAACCATGTTGATTATTTGGATAAACTAAATCAATATAAGTCTTATAATTCATATTTTTTTCATACCTATTATCTCCCAGAAATTGATACTGACAGCCAGAAGTGATATCTCCTGTTTCTGTGTCTAGTTCGGCAATAAAGTAATCAACCTTGTTGGAAACAAAGTTATTTTCAGAATTTTCTTTACCTATACTAACCATGTAAGGGCTTAATGCATCAAGGCCATAAGGCCAATTATTATATATTTCACAATTTTCTAACACTGAAAGTGATCCATTTGATTGCAACCTTGTTGAATCGGTGTGAAGAAAATACTGATTATTTACAACTGAAAAATGAATATTTACATCCTTGTAGGCATTATCATATTTTGTTGAAGAATACATGTGGACAAAAGCTGCACCTGACGAATGACCTGTGACCAAAATATTAGTAAGTTGAGGAAATTTATCCTTATCACTTAATTTGGATATTAATGAGTCAATCAACTCAAACGTGCTCACGTTATTCCCATTAGAGTTTGAGTAGGACTGTAATCCCCATTTCCAAGAGGTCGTATTCCAATACCAATCGGATTCTAGGGACTGCTCATATAGTGTATTGAACTTAGGAGACACGACTAAAACCTCATCTTTAAGGTTCTCTCCATTTATGACAGAAATCATTTTATCAAAATAATCGTCCGCATTTCTGCTGTGCCCATGAATGGTAATAACAGCACCTTTTACTTCAGAAATTGAATCCAAATGAAAAGATGAAAAAAACTGAAATGTTCCACCATTAACACTCATGCTACTCAAACAATCATTTGATGAAGATAAACAAGGGTATTCAACTGTATTGGTATAATTTCCAGAAACATCTGTAATCTCAACAGAATTCTCACACCCTGTTTCAAATAGTAGCCATAATATAAATAGTCCTATTGCTAGTGGGCGCATTTTAAAATGACTTAGTGTTTATGGTTACCGCAGCAGAATCAATTTTTTCTGATGACTTATTTTTCCTATTGTAAGTTTATAAAAATACATTCCTGATGATACTTCTCTACCTTTAGAATCTTTGCCAGACCATTTAAAAGTATGTTTCCCAGGGTTCATATTCCCATCCTTGAGAGTTGCAACTTTTTGCCCCTTTATATTGAAAATACTGAGAACTGCACGATCTTTTAAAGACATCGAAAAAGATATTTCAGTAGTTGGGTTAAATGGATTTGGATAATTCTGATCTAATTTAATTCTCTGCGGAATAATCTCGTCTGCAACTGAAACCGATGCACAGAAATAATTATGGTTTCCACAAAATATAAGAGCATCAGTAGAAGCATCAGAACCCTCAGGCATATCACCTGGAGAGGGACTGAGCGCGCATGCGAGTGGGGTCCATTCGCCTAAATCAGAGCGCGTGGAGTCACATGCATCATTAACACATCCTCTAGAAGCATCCCAATCTCCTCCATTGCCGCCGCAAACGTCCATATTTCTAGATAATATATAATAACGGGTTGCTTCTGACACTCCGCTTACATCCCAAGCTGATCCTGGATCGTTATTAGCATAACCAATAGCATCAAGCGTTAAACTCATTTTTAACCATGCAGTCGTATCCTCTGATAAAGATTCAGGTAAATACCCGATATGAGTGATTTTAAAGCCATCGTCGCCATTGTGCTTTAAAAATTCATCAGGTTCCACCATATCTGCGCAATTTTGAAGAGCCAAGTCAGAAGCAGCGCGTGTTAGAACATATGTAGAGCTTGGAGGGAGTATGCCTTCTAATCTAATCCAGCTAGATTCCATCCAATGGCTTCCATTCTGGGTCCTGCGCAAGATATAATTTGAAAGGTCAACTGGTTCCTCCTTTGGATTATACAACTCCACGGCAGCATTATATGTTGGACTACTTCTGTACCCTATATACCAGTCACTAATAAACAAATCAAGGTAGGTCTCTTCGTTCTCTGCCGGGTTTTCATCTAAAACCCAATAAACCATAAAAGGACCGTTGCTTGAGGTCTGTTCGAAAAGACCATCATTAGCTATAATATCCCAATAAAATACAGACTCAGTTAGGTTGTTATTAATTAAGTAGTCGTATATTCCTTGTCGTGACACTAAGTTAGAATTGTCTTGAAACTCAACAGGATCATCAATTAGATTACTCATGTTGGGTGAATGACTAACTATGTAGTGATAAGTTACATCATTTCCATCTGGGTCTACAGATTCGTCCCACTGAAATGTGAACATGTCATCTAGATTGCTTGGATTCACATATAAAAGAGAGTAATCTGAAGGGAGATCTAGGTTAAATGCTGTTGGTGGCTGGTTCAGTCCTCCTTCTACGTCAGATGAAAGCTGCAAAAAGAATGGCCCATTATCAGTTCCCGTAGTATCATAAAGATCTGTCACGAAAACATCCCAATAGCAATTCACAGAATTATTAGGACCTAAAAGGTTATATATAGACTGGTAACTTATTGATAGATCCACTTCATTTACTGTGCTTGCAGAAAAGAGTGTGTCTTGTGAAGGAAAAGTTGTATACAAAACAAACGTATAGTGTAAATCATGTCCATCTGAATCATAAGACTCAGACCAAGAAACCGAAAGATTTTCATTAAGATTGTTACTATTGATATTCAAAAGAGAATTGGTTACAGGATGCATCAGGGAAAATTCTCCAGGAGAGCTATTAGGTGCATCAAGACATAGATACTGATGACCACCGCACACTACCTGCATATCTGCCGCAGCATCCTGGGTTTCAGGTTCAGGATAATTAGATCCATTTTGATCTGCGTTGGCACAATTAATTACTTCCCATTCGCTTAGTGCGTAACTAGTCTCGGAACAACTTTCATCAACGCAGCCACGTGACGAATTCCAGTCTCCTGAATTGCCACCACATACATCAAATTTTCTTTGGAGAATGTGGTACCTGGTTGCTTCAGGCGTTCCAGAAACATCCCAGTAAGAACCATCATCAGTATTACCTAAAGCATCAAGTAATGTCCCATTTTCAATCCAGGCAGTTGTATCGTCACCTAGTCCTCCAATATAAAATACTCCAAAGGCATCATTCCCATTTTGCTTTAAAAAAGCATCTGGATCAACATAACCTGCAGGTTCACCTCCATCATAGGTTCGATTAGCACATTCTACTACTGTAGGATCTGCTGCTGCTCTAGTAATTGCAAATGTTTCTCCAGGTGGAATAATTCCTGCGATGCGCATAAAATGATCGGGATCTGAAGA